>NZ_JBHYJH010000167.1:0-19941 GCF_042740445.1 Streptomyces sp. NPDC059003
TTCCACCCCCGTCCGCCACCGCCCTGGCCCTGCCTGGGCGGGAGTTCGAGAGGGACATCATGAACGACGAGGTACGACCACTGCATGCCCTATCCGGGCAGGTCGCCCAGCTTGACCGGCTCGACGACACGCTCGTCGAGGCCCGCCCCACCGACCTCCTCCAGCAGATGCCCGCGACGGCTGGTCTGCTGGCCGCCCTCGGCCTCTCATACGTGTGGGTACGGCTCGCGCGGCTGGAGGCGAACGCGTTCCTCTGGGAACACCGCGACTACGACGAGCTGGACCAGGTCGCACGGCACCGCCTGCACATCCCGCTGCACACCAACTCCTCCGCGTTCCTGGTCACCGGCGGCACCAAGGTCCACATGAGGGGCGGGCAGATCTGGCGCCTGACCTCGACGTTCCCGCACGGGGTCTGCAACCTGCTCGGCCCTGACCGGATCCACCTGATCGCGGACGTCTACGCCGACGACGCCTACCAGGACCTAGCCGAGTGCTCGCAGCTGCATCCGGCGTCCGCCGAGCCGCTGCCGGCCGCCTCCCAGGCCGAGCTGGCGGACAAGCTCGCCGACGCCCGGCGTCTCGCGGACCTCGGCTACCTGGATGCGGCAGAGCAGTTGCTGCTGCGGCTGTTCTACTCCGTCGCCCTGCCCGAGGGCACCGGCTACGAGCTGATCGCCGACCTGCACACCGCGCTCGGCGACACGGAGGCCGCTGACAGCTGGAAGGCCGCCAGGGACAAGATCCTGGCCCGCACCGCCTGCTGACTGCGCTTCCTCTGTCCGCGCGACTCCCCAGCACGGAAGGAACCCCGCTCATGCCCACCGCGCTCCCGACCGCCCCGGCCCCGGCCGAACTGCAGCTGGCCGCGCTCGCCGAGGCGAACCGGCCCCGGCAGCTGCCGCTGCTGACCCGCATCGCCGAACTTTTCGCCCTGTCCTCGAAGGTGACGCACCTGATCGTCCGCGGCTCCCTCGCCTCGGGCACCGCCGAGCGGCTCCCGGACGTGGACTTCCTCGTCGGCGTCCACGACAATGCCCTGCCCGCGTTCACCGCGGCCCTGGATGACCTGATGACCGTTGCGGCCGGGGCTCTGCTGCCCGGCTGGCGCGATGGCATCGTCGCGGACCTGGGTGGCGTCGGGTTCGTCTTTCTCGTCCAGCACGAGGGCAAGATGGAGCAGGTCGACCTCTATCTCGCCCCCGCCTCCCAGATCCCGCAGATCCGCCGGGAGATCGCCGGGAAGGTGCTGCTGGAGCGCCCATCGGCACGGTCACCGCCTCGCAGGCCGACGCCGCGCGGGCCTGCGTCGCCGAGCACATGCGCCGGCCGAAGTCGTGCACCGAGCTGCTGATCGAACATCTGGTGCTGGCGGTGCTGCTGCACGAGCGCATCCGGCGCGGACAGAGGTTCGTCGCCTACGCGGAATGGCACCTGCTGCACACCGCCACGAAGGACCTGATCAAGACCGCGCTCACCCCGGCGCCCCGGTTCTGGGGCTGGTATCAGCTGCGCGAGGAGCTTGCGCTCACGCCGATCGGCCGGGCCTGCCTGACGGACCTGGATGCGGCGATCACCTCCCCGGCCGTCCCGACCGCGGCCGACGTCGAAGCCGCGCTGGACCGGGTGCTGGCGCTGACCGAGCGGGCCTGCCCGAACGCCCTGGACGGCCTCGCGGACGCCGTCGCCGCCTACCGCACCTACCCGGAGCTGGCATGACCACGAGAGGCGAGAGCGGGATCGCGGTGTTCCTCGGCGGCGTCGTCCCGCCGTCCAAGAGCGAGGAGCATATGGCCGAGCAGGTCGGCGGCATGCTGGCGGCGGCCAAGTTCACGCTGCTGCACGGCGGTTACAACGGGCTGATGGAGGCGCCGCCCGCGGGGCCGCTGCCAAGGGCGGCACGATCGCCGCCCTGTCCCTGGCCAGCAAGCGCATCGAGTGGGGCGAGTTCAACGAGTACGTCACCGAGGCGACCTACCTCAAGACGCTCGGCGCCCGGCTCGATCACTACTTCGAGCACGCGGACGTGGTCGTCGCAATGGGCGGCGGGGTCGGCACGACGTCGCCGACGCCATGGCCACCCTCATCCCGGCCGACGCCCAAGTGCTGGCCGGGGTCGAACTTGGCGGGGTCCCGCTCGTCGTCGCCTTGTCGGCAGCGACCGGGCCTCCGGCCGCGTTCCTGCGGCGGGCCACCAAGCGCTACGGCTCCAAGCGGCAGATCGAAGGGGCGGCTATCGAGAGGCGGCGGGTCGTGCTGGTCGACGACGTGGTCCGTTCCGGCGGCCAGCTGACGGTCATGGCCCGCATCCTGCGGAAGGCCGGAGCCGAGGTCACCGACGCGCTCTGCGCGCTGGAGAGGCCGCTCGGCGGTCGGCGGCTGCTGGAGGAACACATAATGACACTCCAGGCATTGCTGCACGAACGCGACTTCCCTCACGAGACGGGGGCGGCGTCGTGAGACCGGCCGTGCTGTTCGACCTGGACGGGGTGCTGCTGGACAGCCGCAGGGCGGTGCTGGCCACCCTGGCCGGGGTCGCCACCGCCGCCCTCGGACGGCGGGTCGCGGTCGCGGACCTGCCGCCCGGGGCGGCGACGACCCCGAGGGTCGAGGTGCTGTCCGCGCTCGGCGTCGCCGAGCCGGACGAGCTCTGCGAGATCTGATGGGACGTCGCGCTGGCCACGGCGGCCGGCACCCGGCTCTTCCCCGGCGTCCTGGAAGGGCTGATGGCCCTCAAGGACGCCGGGGCGGCCACCGGGCTGGTCACCTTGCAGACCCGGAACCGGCTGCCCTGGCTGCTGCCCCGGCCGTCCTGGACCTGCTGGACACGACGGTCTGCCGGGAGGACGCCAAGCCCAAACCCGCCCCGGACGGGATCTTCCTGGCCCTGGCCCGGCTCGCCGTCACCCCGCACGACGCGGTGTTCGTCGGCGACACCCTCACCGACCGGGCAGCCGCGTTCGAGGCCGGGGTCGTCTTCGCCGGGGCCGGCTGGGGCTATGCCGGAGCGGACGCGCTCGCGGCGGCCAGCTGCCCGGTGATCTTGACCGACCCGGCCCAGATCGGCCCCGGCCTGCTCAGTCTGGTCCCGGCCGGTGGGGCTCCGCAGCAGGTGTCGGCCCCCGCACGCTAAGCGATCTTGACTGCGGATTCGCTACAGTCGGTGTCGCGGCAGGCCAGGACAGCAGCTCTGGCGGCCTGCCGCGACATCGCTGTGATCGACGGATCTGGAGTCAAGGTGCGGCCCATGGGGGCGCGAGCTATCTGCGGCCGCAGGGAGTCGGTCCATAACGTGCGACCCCGCCAGTCAGCGATGACGGTGGCCTTCATGGTGTTCTGCTTCTTCTTCCCGGAAACGAATGCGCGCCGTCCACCGCGGCCGGCCGGTGGCCGTCGGACCTGGATCTCGGTGGCATCCAGCCGCAGCTCGATGCCTTCAGCCTGGGCGTAGGCGAACACGTCGGCCAGAGTCCGTAATCGCAGGCCGGGGCGGTCGGGGACCGCGCACCCCCGCTCGGCCAGGAGCGTACGTATCTCTGCGATCGCACGGGTGATGGTGGAGCGGTCGACGTCGAACAGCAGTCCCAGCACCGAGTGCGGCAGGTCGTGCCGCAGACGGATGAGCGTGGCCACCAGCCGGTCGACGAACACCAGCTGGTGGCGGGCGCCGGCTCCCGCGGCCCGGCTCCTGACCCACCTCGTGCAACATGACGACGACCCTCGACCCCGGCTTGCCGCGGCACCGCCAACTCCTCTGCCACAAGCGCGAGATGACGCCGAGAGATCCCCGTGAACAGCCGATGCGCCAGCACCGCCCGATTGACCATGATCGCCACAGACGCATCATGCCACCGGCCAGGCACGACGCCTCACCCACTATCACGCACCAACTCGCTAGTTCTCGGCCCGGCTCGACGTGTGTTCTTCCCCCACCTGCTGCGCGGTCTCGCCGCCGACACCCTCACCCGGCTCGGCCACGGCCCGGCGGTCGTGGTCCTGGGCGGCGAACACGACGGCAAGGCCCTCCTGGCGGCCGCGATCTCAACCGACCTCCACCAGGGCGGCATCCAGGCCAGCCAGATCCTCGCCGAGGCGGCCCGCACGGTCGTCGGCGGCGGCTCCGGAGCCGCGGCCCCCTCGCCAGCGCCGGAGGACGCCGTCCACAGGCCCTCACCGAGGCCCTGGACCTCGCCGCCCGCGAGGCCACCCGCCTGCTCGGCGAGCGCCGACCGGCGCCCTGCTGGCCCCAGGCCGCCCGGCGCACGGACATGAGAGGGTCCCCGCAGTCCTTGACACCGTTGGCGAATCCGGTGGAGGCTGTCGAACGGCCAGCTCGGAGCGGGATGATGGTGTCGCCAGGCGTGGGGGCGCCACCGTGAGGTGATCGCGATGTCGCTGTGCCCGCAGAGCCCGGGCGAGGTCCCCGCCCAGACAGCCGAGGTGGCCCGGCTGGCGTTCCCCAAGGGGTGCCTGTGCATGCGGATGAGGCAGGTGCTCGGTCCGCTGTTCACCGACGCGGAGTTCGCGGACCTGTTCCCGCGCCGGGGCTAGCCCGCGTGGCCCCCCGGGCAGCTCGCGGTGGTCTCGGTGCTCCAGTTCCTGGAGGGCCTGTCGGAACGTCAGGCCGCGGCCGCCGTACGCGGGCGTATCGACTGGAAACTGCTGCTGGGGCTGGAGCTGACCGATCCGGGCTTCGACTATTCGCTGCTCAGCGAGTTCCGCGACCGACTGGTCACCGATGAACGGCAGCAGCGTGTCCTGGACCTGCTCCTGGACCGACTGCGGGAGAGGGACCTGCTCAAGCGCCCGGGGCGGCAGCGCACCGACTCCACGCACGTCCTGGCGGCGATCCGGAACCTCAACCGGCTGGAGACGGTGGGCGAAACGCTGCGGGCCGCACTCAACGCCCTGGACGCAGCGGCACCAGACTGGCTGTCCGCGTGGCTGCCGGACGAGTGGTTCGACCGCTACGAGAAGCGGATCGAGAACTACCGGCTGCCCGAGGGGGCAGAGGCGCGCGCCGAGTACGCCGCGCAGATCGCCGAGGACGGCGCCGCACTGCTCGGCCGTGTCTACGCGGCCGACGCACCAGCGTGGTTGCGGGAGATCCCGGCGGTCCAGACGCTGCGGCTCTGCTGGCTGCAGCAGTACTACATGGACGACGGCCGGTGGCGGTGGCGCTAGCCCAAGGACCTGCCGCCCGCCCGGCAGCGCATCGACTCGCCCTACGATCCGCAGGCGCACTACGCGACCAAGCGGTCCGTGGCGGCCTGGAGCGGGTACCGGGCACATCTGACAGAAACGTGCGACGCCGACGCCCCGCACCTGATCACGCATGTGGCCACCACCGACGCCCCGGCCGTCGACGCCGAGACCACCGCAGTCGTCCACGCCAGCCTCGCCGCCCGTGACCTGCTGCCCGGCGAGCACCTGGTCGACGCCGGATACACCGACGCCCGCCTGCTGGTGACCAGCAAGAGCGACTACGGCGTGGAACTCCTCGGCCCTGTCCAGCCGGACATCCACTGGCAGAGCACCACCAAGGAGGGGTACGACCTCACCGCGTTCGCCATCGACTGGGATGCCGAGCAGGTCACCTGCCCTCGCGGGCATACCAGCGTCAAGTGGTGGCCGCACCGCACCAAGCGCGGCCGCGACGTCATCCACGTCGACTTCCATCAGCGCGATTGCGGCCCCTGCCCGGTCCGCACCAAGTGCACCCGCGCCAAGACCGAACCCCGCGAACTCACCCTGCGGCCCCGGGCCGAGCACGAGGCCCTCCAGCAGGTCCGCCGCGACCAGACCACCGAAGAGTGGCAGGCCCGCTACCACGCTCGCGCCGGGATCGAGGGCACCATTTCCCAGGCCGTGCGCGCCTTCGGCCTGCGGCAATGCCGCTACCGCGGCCTCGCCAAGACACACTTACAGCACGTCCTCACCACCACCGCCCTCAACCTCGCCCGCACCGACGCCTGGATCAACGGCATCCCACTGGCCCGCACACGTACTTCCCGTCTCGCCCGCCTCCGACCAGGCTCGTGAGCCAATTCGCCAACGGTGTCAGTCCTTGCGGGGACCCTCCGCGCATTCCATCCCGAAGGGGCTGAAGGGGCTGAATTCCCCGCACAGGACTCAGAGCCCTTCTGGGCCCCAGGGCACCGGCGGCACAGGCACGATCCGGGAACCCGATTGTCAGTGGTGCGCGAGACGCTGATCCCATGAATGCCTCCTCGACTCGCACGACCGTCTTCGACCCGCAGATTCCCGACTGCCTGTCCGTCGTCGGGCCAGGCTGGCACCCCTTGCTCATGCGCCTGCACGAACAGCTCCTCGCCCTCGCGCCGGACTACCGCCTCGAGGAGTTCGCCCCGAAGCTCGGCGGTCTGAGGATCTACGTCGCGGACAGGTTCGACGGCGACGGAGAGTTCGACGGCGCCTGGGCTGACGCTGCGGGCCGCCACGCCGAGGCTGCCGAAACCGAGGCCGAGGAGACGTGCGAGGGCTGCGGAGCCATAGGCCGCCCCCGCCTACACGGAGACCATCACGGGACATGGATCAGGACCGTCTGCGACCAGTGCCGCAACCTCCCGAACCCAGAGGGTCACAGGGACTGACAGGGACACATTTCCGGAACAAGGCGAGCCTCTGTTTCATCCTCGATCCACAGAGCGAGGTCCCGGCTCTTGGATGATGGAATGAGTAGCAGTGCCCGATGAACTGCGGTGATGGGAGTTCCTGATGCTCCGTCGACGCTCAATCGCAAGGCACCACCGAGGTGAAGGGCGTGACCGGATCGCGGGGCGCTCGGAAGGAGCGATTCCGTGCGGCATGCGTCTCAAGCGCGACCGGTGGGGTATCCGTTGCCCCTACTGCATCCGATGCGCCCCTTGGGGGTGGTCGTCAGGGTTGCCGTTCGGGTGAAGTGGCAACTTCACTACTTCTGGCACCGAGCTTTCCTGGACGAGACTGCAGGATCTCCACGTGTTCACGTCTACAGGAGCGGGACCGTCTCCGGCCGCCCGCGTGCTCTTGGCTGCCTGAAGATGTGCCGTCCAGAGTGGACGGGCGGCCGACGGGGAGGAGCGCAGTGTGACCGCGATGCGGGTGGGTCTGCCACTGAATCGCTCTGGAGAGCCCGCCGTGACGGTGCCGGTGGGTGAGGCCCGTCTCGACGTCCCGGGCCTGTGCCACCAGGTCGAGGCGGTGCTGGAGGAGTTCCTCGAACACAAGGCGCGTACTGGCGCCGATGGCCAGATGCCGACCGAGGTCGTCCAGGTCCTGCGCGGTCTTCTTGCCGCCGGGGGCAAGCGGCTGCGGCCCGCGCTGTGCATCTGCGGCTGGCGGGCGGGTGGCGGCCGGGACTGCCCTGCCCCGGTGCTCCGGGTGGCGGCGTTGGAGATGTTCCACGCCTTCGCGCTGATCCATGACGATCTCATCGATCGGTCACAGACCCGACGGGGACAGCCCACCGTCCACCGCGCCCTGGCCACCCACCACGTGGGCCGGGGCCGCCGGGCCGCCGACCATCTGGGCTTTAGCGGGGCGCTCCTTGTCGGTGATCTCGCCATGGCTTGGTCCGACGAACTCGTCCACACCGCCGCACTGCCCGCCGAACGCCTGGCCGCCGTACTGTCCATGATCGACACGATGCGCACCGAGGTCACGGTCGGCCAGTACCTGGACGTTATTTCCGGGGGGGAGCGTCCAGGCCGGTCTGAGCGCGGCGCTGAAAGTGATCCAGTACAAGACCGCGAAGTACACCATCGAGCGGCCGCTGCACATCGGAGCACTGTTGGCCGGCGCCGAAGGTCCCGCCCTGGACGCCCTGTCGGCGTTCGCCCTGCCGCTCGGGGACGCCTTTCAGCTACGAGACGACCTCCTGAGGGTCTTCGGGAACCCGGCCACCACCGGCAAGCCGAACCTTGACGACCTGCGGGAGGGGAAGCACACCGTGCTCATCGCCCTCGCTCTCCAGCGCGCCGACACCGGCCAGAACACGTCCCTGCCCACCCTGCTCGGCACCGCAGACTGGATGAGGCCGGTGCCCAACGCGTCCGCGAGATCCTCATCGCCACCGGTGCTCGTGCCGAGGTCGAGCGCATGATCTGTACCCGCCTCGCACAAGTCCACCGCGCCCTCGGGCAGGCTTCTTTCGGACCCGCCGCAGCCGAAGCACTCCACAAGATCGCCGACGCGGCCACCATGAGGGCCATCTGAGTACTCCAGCATCCGTTCCGCGGCCGGGCGAGCGGTGTGGAGGCAGGCTCGACTCGCCCCCGAGGGCAGGAGTCCGGATCGTTCCCGAGAGGAACATCGATCTTGAATGATTTTTGGAGTACCCGATGAAAGAACGCGAGACGTACCGGGTTCCGCAGCTTGGTGGCAGCATCCCGCTGCTGATGCATCCTGATTTCGAGGAGGTTCGGGCCTACACCAAGGAGTTCGTGGATCAGGTTCTGGATGTCGAAGCCGCTGACGCATATGACGCGCTTCGTGGCGACTATGTCAATACCGGAGCCCGCTATATGTCTATGATCTACCCGGATGCGGTCTTCGAACGGCTGAAGCTGATGGCTCGCTTCAGCAGCGCATGGACGTACCTCGACGACCTCATGGACAACTCCTTGGACATCGCCCGCGTCGAGGCGGTCTACGACAGGTTCGCGGCCGCGGTCTTCGGGGGCATAGATGGCGACCTCATCTGCCAACCCGTGACCGCTTTCTTCGCACGCACGGACTGGCATCCTGAGCTGCGCCAGCTCTGCACCGAACAATTCCTCGGCTATCTCCGTGCCGTGAAGTCGATGCGGAATATTGAGATCAACCGGAATCCGATTGCTGTCGACGAGTACCTGGAGCTGCGGGCACCCAACTGTGCCATGAAGGTCCTGCATGCCTTCGCCGGCTATATGACGGCAGACCTTGCCGAGGCATGGTGCCTTGCGGCCAGAACCGACAGCTACCAAAGAGCAGTGCATCTGAGTGGGGAGGCGCAAGGAATCGTCCTGGACCTCTATATGGTCAACGCCGAGCGGCCGGAAATCACGGAGTGGACCAGAGTGGACAGGGTGATCCAACGCAATTCCAGGCAGAAGGCCGGGCGGCAGCAGGCTATCGACACAGCCGTGACGCTGTTCAACGACCGAAATAGCCGGGCAGAACGCGAGATAGCGGAAGTCGCCAGCCGTTTTCCGGCCGTCGCCGCCGCGATGCGCAATGTGCACAGGAGCACGCTTGTCTATCTGGCACGTGCACGAGGCCTGCGGTATGCCATACCGCAGCCGGGTGGGCAGACCTGAGCCTCGATCCCGCGCGATGGTGTGGATGGCGGAACGCGAAGAAGTGCCTTGTGACCTGCGAGGATTGGAGTTCCTAGGCTTTCAACCCGCACGAACAGCAAGGCACTTCAGCAGTGAAATCTACTCATGCTTCCGTCCGGCTTTCCGCCGTGTTCGACGAGCCGAATCTGATCGCGCATGCCGAGCCGGTCCCGGTGATCCGGCTGGCAGAGCGGTGCGGGCTGGACCGGCTGGTCGCCCAGAACGTCCGCATGACCGGCGCGAACAACGGTGCGGGGACGGCCGCGGACACGAAGGTGGTGTCGATCGTGGGCGGCATGGCCGCCGGCGCGGACAGCATCGATGATCTGGACGTGCTGCGCCACGGCGGGCTCGCCCGTCTGTTCGCCGGGGTGCGGGCGCCGTCCACGCTCGGCAGCTTCCTGCGCGCTTCACCTGGGAACACGTGCGCCAGCTGGAGTCCGCGGCGCGGGCGTTCACCTGCAACCTGGCCGCCCACACCGGCATGCTCACCGGCGGCGACGGGCTGGTGTTCGTGGACATCGACTCCAAGGTCAAGCAGGTCTACGGCGCTGCGAAACAGGGTGCCTCGCACGGATACACCAAGGTCAAAGGCCTGCACTTCCAGATCGTCACGGTCAAGACCGGCACCTGCGCACCGGTCATCGTGGCCAAGAGGCTGCGGAAGGGCTCGGCGAACTCCGGCAAGGGCACGGACAGTCTGCTGCGTGAGGCCCTGACCACGATCCGCACGATGGGCCTGACCGGGCAGATCATCGTCCGCGCCGATTCCGCGTACTTCTCCCACAAGATGGTGGCCGCCTGCCGAACGGCCGGCGCCGTGTTCTCCCTCGCCGTCGCGATCAGGAAGAAGATCCGCGAGACGATCGCGGCCATCGATGAGCAGGCGTGGATACCGATCGAGTACCCGCACGCGGTCTGGGACGCCGACGAGGACCGCTGGATCTCGGACGCGGAGATCTGCGAGATACCGTTCACCGCGTTCGTCTCGAAAGCGAAGAAGTACCAGGTCACTGCCCGTCTCATCATCCGGCGTGTCAAGCGTCTGAACCCGGTCTCGGTACCCGAGGGGCAGGCCGAACTGTTCGCCGTCCACCGCCATCACGCGATCTTTACCGACAGTCCCCTCCCGCTGGTCCAGGCCGAGCCGATGCACTGCGAACACGCCGTCGTCGAGCAGGTCTTCGCGGACCTGGAAGACTCTGCCCTGGGCCATCTGCCGTCGGGGAAGTTCACCGCGAACGCCGCCTGGCTCACCCTGGCCGCCACCGCCTACAACCTGGTCCGCACCGCCGGGCACCTCGCGGGCGTCTTCCACGCCAGGGCGCGGACCGGCACCATCCGGCGTCACCTCATCCAGGTCCCGGCCCGGATCGCCCACCGGGCCCGCGGTCTCGTCCTCCACCTGCCCGAACGCTGGCGATGGGCCGACGGCTTCACCGACCTGTGGACCGCGACGGGCCACCGGCTGCGGACCTGGCCCACAGACCCCCGCCCGCCCACGACCAAGGATCTCGGAGACCCCGCATCGGACGGTCACCCGGAACCCGACCCTGCCCGCGAAACGAAAACCACCCGTCAGCCACCCCCATCCGAACCCACCTATTCACCCGGTGGATCGAGGTTCAGCGGTCCAGTCGGTGTCCTCCAGGACGTCGTGGAGCAAGCCAGCCTTGACCAGCTCGTCCCCCATCGGGGCAAGCCCGGCGGCCACCGCGCGTACGTGCACGATGTAGGGCACGCCGATCTTGTCGACCTGCTCGGCATGCTCCAAGCCCCGTCGGCCTTCGCGGCTGGCCAGGCGGGGTTGCTTCATGTCCGGGGCGCACTGTCATTGGTACCAACTACCTTGCAGACATGAGCGATTACGGACGCCCGGACTGCGTGGACAAGGTAACTCTGCCCATCGTGGGCTATGGCGGCACCAACGGGGACGGCTACACCCATGTTCTGACCGGCAGGCGCACGCTGTGCGGAACGCTGGCCAGCGACTCGCGCAAGGGCCCTGCTGACTGCCCTAACTGCCAGTCTGAGCTGGAGAACGAGTCCGACGAAGATGTGGCCTAGCTCTGATGTCTACCTATTGAACTTGGTTGTGGCCTGGCGTTGCTATGCCAGGTCGAGGGAATGGCGTTGGGCGGTAGGTGGGTTGAGCTGGCTGTTTGTGCTGGCTGTTCATCCATACATGCACCACACCCAACTCACTGCGCCCCGCCCACGAGATCGCCGTGTACGGAGGCGACGAAGACGACCTCGTGATCGCGGGCAGATACCTGCGCGTGGCCGAGATCGCAACCTCGGCGACACCGAAGGGACAAAATCCCTGGTCAAAGTGCTGCTATTGCACCGTCACCAGCAGCACGCCGACGTGGTGATCGCCCTCCGTGCCGCTCTGGCAGCGGGCACCCTCAACGAAGACATCATCGCGCTTGAGGCCCGCAAGGCCGCCCAGGCCGCCGGACGGGCCCCCACCGTCACCTCCACCCTGGTGCCGCTGGAACTCGAACCGCCGCAGGTCACCTCGCTTACTCCTCGCCGCCTGGCCCGGGCCCTGCCGAGGACCGCCGGCCCCCGCCCCGCCTGGAGGAATGGGACGAGCTGCTGCACTTTCGCCGGAAGGAATCGCCATGACCACGGCTCATCACGCGCTGACCGCACAGGCATCCGACGCGGCCATCGACACTGCCTCGGCTTCCCCCCCCCATGCGGGCCCAGGCCCCCGAGGTCATCGCTCGCGCCAAGCGCGAACGTCTCTCCTATGCCGGATTCCTCGCCGAACTGCTGATGGCCGAGTGTGAAGACCGCGACCGCCGCCGGGCCGAACGGCGCATCAGGGCCGCCCGCGGCCTGACAAGAGGACGGTGTCCTCGAACAGCTCGGCGGCCTGCTGCGGTACCTGGTCCGGGAGGCCGAGGGCCGCAACGGCGAGCCGTCGGCCTGCGTGCTGGACTCCCAGACCATCAAGACGTCGGCCAACGTGCACCTGGCCAGCCAGGGCACCGACGCCGGAAAGCGGATCATCGGGCGCAAGCGGCACTTGGGCTGCGACACCCTCGGCCTGCTGCTGACTGTCCTGGTCACGGCCGCGAGCGTGTCCGACACCGCGGCCGGGGTGACCCTGCTGACCCGCATCGCCGCCGCCCACCCGCGCATCACCAAGGCGTGGGTCGACGCCGGCTACCGCACCACAGCCATCGACCACGGCGCCCGACTGGGCATCGACGTCCACCCCGTCCAACGCGACCCGGCAGTCAAAGGATTCAAGGTCATTCCAAGACGCTGGACCATCGAGCGCAGCATCGGCTGGCTCATGCACCACCGGCGCCTCGCCCGCGACTACGAAACCCACCCCCACCGCTCCGAAGCCATGATCCACCTCGCGATGATCGACCTGATGGCCCGCCGCCTCACCGGCGAAGCCACCCTGAACTGGCGCGGAACCTGACCCGGAACCAAACACCCACCACCGGACCAAACGCTCCTTACGTCGGAGACTGCGGTACGTCAGGTATTGCGACGACTGGCTCCTCGGATTTGCTGGCCCCAAGAACGAAGCGGAGGAAATCAAGGAACGGATCGGGCAGTTCCTGAGTGCTCAGCTCAGGCTCGAACTGTCAGAATCCAAGACCTTGATCACACATGCCATCAGCCAGGCGGCACGCTTCCTCGGCTACGAGATCCGGGCCCAGCGGTGCGACACGAAACTCACCGGGCCGCGAAGGTCTTCCAGCGGCATCATTGGGCTCTACGTGCCGCGCGACGTGATCCGCCAGCACCGCGCTCCGTATATGAGCGGCGGGAACCCGGCATCGCGTGGCGTACTTCTCCACGACAGCGACTTCTCCATCGTGGCGACGTATCAAGGCGAATACCGGGGACTCGTTCAGTACTACCTCCTTGCTCAGGACGTCTCTTCTCGCTTCTCGCATCTGCGTTGGGTGATGGAGACCTCCATGCTCAAGACGCTGGCCAACAAGCATCGCTCGACCGTCACACGAATGGCCCGGAAGTACCGGACATTCGTCAAGACGGAAGCTGGACCGCTGCGGTGCTTCGAAGTCACAGTAGAGCGTGATGGCGGGAGGAAACCCCTGGTCGCCCGATTTGGCGCATTCCGCTCAGACACCAGCGCGAAGCTGTCGTGGAGGACAACAAGCCGCTGACACCCAACCAGTCCAGCACAACGGAACTGGTGAAGCGTCTTCTTGCGGGCGCCTGTGAGATCTGCGACTCCCGGAAGAGGGTGGAAGTTCATCACATCCGGAAACTCGCCGACCTCAAACAGCCGGATCGTCCTGAGCGCCCGGTCTGGGTGAAACTGATGGCAATGAGGCGACGAAAGACGCTGGTAGTTTGCCGCCGCTGCCACGAGGCCATCCATGCCGGACGTCCAACTCCAGTCCCCCGAAAGCTGATTACTGGAGAGCCGTGATGCGGTGAAAGCAGCGTGTCCGGTTCGGGAAGGGGCCGTCGGAAAAGGACCTCACCCAGAGGCACGTCGTCGGCGGCCTACTTCACTCTACGGCTCGGGATCGGTGAACTTGATCGCCCCGCCTCGGTGCTTGCCGCTGAACTGCCGCCCGACGTGGTCGAGCACGTCGTATCAACGCGCGGGCGGAGAAGCGGGCGAGCATCGTGACCCACTCGACGAGGGCATGCGGGAGGTCGAGTGCGGCAGGATAGGGAACCAACGAGGCTCCTGCGCCGACGGGTTGAGACTTCGAACACCTCCCCAACAGCACGGGAGCCTTGTACGTTGCGGTCCACACCTCGGTCTCGTCGGCCTCACCCGATCAGTGGCCTGGTTGAAAACGCTCACTGAAAAGGCTCGGGGATTCGGTGCGCTCCATGGCCATCGAGCTCGCCCCACGCTGTATCCGGTCAACGCGGGTGAAGCCCCGGCATGATCAACATGGGCTTGATCCGCTTTGACGGACATTCGAGATCAGGGGTTCGTCCCCGAGAGGATGTCCATCATGGAGAGCATGGGGAAGAAGCCTCACTCTCGCCGTTCGTTCACGCCGGAGTTCAAGGCCGAGATCGTCGAGCTGGGCCAGCGTGGTGACCGCCCGGTCGGTCAGGTAGTCAGGGACTTCGATCTGACCGAGACCGCAGTGCGGAACTGGGTCAGGCAGGCCGAGGTCGACGCGGGCGAGCGTGACGGGCTGACCAGCAGCGAGCGTGAGGAGCTGGCTGCGCTTCGGCGCGAGAACCGCCGCTTGCGGGAGGACGTCGACATCCTCAAGCGGGCCACGGCTTTCTTCGCGAAGGAGACCCGG
Source organism: Streptomyces sp. NPDC059003 (assembly GCF_042740445.1). NCBI lineage: Bacteria > Bacillati > Actinomycetota > Actinomycetes > Kitasatosporales > Streptomycetaceae > Streptomyces > Streptomyces sp. NPDC059003. Next base: position 14,600 of record NZ_JBHYJH010000167.1, read on the forward strand.
CAACGGTGCACTCGTTCATCGAGGCGGAGAAGCAGAGCAACCACAACGTCAAGCGCGCGTGTGAACTGCTCAAGGTCTCCCGCGCCGCCTTCTACGCCCGCCGCAACCGCACCCCCGGCCCCCGTGCGGTCCGCGACCAGGAGCTGACCGGGAAGATCACCGAGGCCCAGCACTCCCGCGGCACCTACGGGGCCCCGCGCTTCCATGCCGTCCTGCAACGCGAGGGCGAAAGATGCGGACGGCGCCGCGTCGCCAGGCTCATGCGGGACGCCGGACTTCAAGGCCGGCACCACAGGCGGCGACACCTGACCACCGTCCCCGACCCGCGGGCCGCCGCCAGGCCCGACCTCATCGGGCGCGACTTCGCCCCCGACGCGGCCGCACTCGACATCCGCTGGTGCGGCGACATCACGTATATCCCGACCGATCAGGGCTGGCTCTACCTGGCCACCGTGATCGACATCGCCTCCCGCCGTGTCGTCGGCTGGGCAACCGTCGATCATCTGCGGACCGACCTGGTCGCCGACGCCCTCAAGGCCGCCTGCCGACGGCGCCGCCCCACCCGTCCGGTGATCTTCCACTCGGACCGCGGGTGCCAGTACACTAACCAGCAATTCGCGTCCCTGGCCGCGGAGTTCGACGTCCGGCTATCGGTCGGCCGCACCGGGCAGTGCTGGGACAACGCCCTCGCCGAGTCCTTCTTCGCGACAATCAAACGGGAACTGCTCGGCACGAAACCCCGGCCCAGCAGGACTCTCGCCCGTACCGCGATCTTCGAGTGGATCGAGAGACCCCGTTGCCCAATTGCTTATGCGGCAAGATCGAGGACAGCGAGGTGTGATGTCCGGGTGGGGATGAGTGGTTGCCCAGCCCACCAGGCGTCGATGCGGATGAGGTTGATGGCAGTGGCTGTGAGGATGTGTGCGAGGGCGGTCTTCCGCAGCCCTGCGTAGCGGGTGCGGCGAGCGCCAGTGGCGGTGACGGCCTGGTGGATTGTGCCCTCCACGCCGGAGCGGATCGCGTAGACGGCCTTCCACTCCTCGGTTTCCTGCTCGACTCGGACGCGTTCGAGGACGGCGTCTTGATCTTGCGGGCGGACGGTGAGTCGTCGGCCGTAGCGGGTGGAGCTGGTGCACTGCGCGCTAGCCGGGCAAGGCACGCGGGTCTCGGTGGCGAAGCGGATGCGGATCGCGGGCCGCTGGTTGTTGTCGAGTCCTTCGGTCCAGTAACGGCTGTGAGCGCCGTTGGGGCAGGGCGCTTATTGGGCGTCCCAGTCGATGGTGAAGGATGTCTTGCCGTAGCCAGCGGCCTGGACAGTGTGGCGGGTGCGCGGCCTGACCGGGCCGATGACCCGGACACCGCGCTGGCTGGGCGCGGTGAGCAGGAGCTCCGCCGAGATGTATCCGGCGTCCATCAGGTGTTCGCCGGGCGGCAGGTGCTTGGCATGTAGCCGGTCGTGGATCTCGTCGACGACCACAGGGTCGCCGACCGTGGCGTCCGTGGTGACCACGTGAGTGATCAGGTGGGGTCGGCCGCTCTCCTGGGCGTCGCAGGTCTCGGTGAAGTGGACCTTGTAGCCGTCCCAGGCTGAGCCGCGCTTGACGGCGTTGCGGGAGTCGGGGTCGTAAGGCGAGGTGATCCTCGCTCTGCTGGGCGGGAGATCATTCTTCCCCCGCCAGGCCACCTCCTGCACCCCGTCCATGACCGTCCGCTGAGACTGCTGCAGCCACACTGTCCGCAGGATGCCGACCGCGGGCACTTCCCGCAGCCCAGTCGGGAGCGGCTGACGCGAAGGCCGCCTCAAGGAACAGGTAGCCGTCGGCTGCAATGCGCCAGGTGAGCTGAGTCCGCTCGTTCTCATCACTTGGCAGCCGATAGGAGTCCATTCGTGCACCGTACTGTTTCTTCCCGGCTGGGGGGGCATCCAGGACGCGAGCCACCGAGCTTCTTCAGAGTTGCTGTTCCAGGGTGAGGACGGCTTTGGCGGTTGGCGTCATGCGGTTGGGGCTGCATCGGGATCTGCGGAAGATGCGCCAGGACTTCAGGCGGGCGACGCCGCGTTCGACCGGTGCCCGTGCCGCGGCCAAGGCCCGGTTGACGGTCTTCTCGGTGGGGGTGAGTTCCTGCAGGGGTCTGCGTTTGATGCCGGTGGTCAGCCAGGTGCCGCCGCCCTGGTAAGCGAGATCGGCCAGGATGGGGACGACCTGGCGCTCGCAGATGCGGATGACCCGGTGGGTGCGGGCGGCGGTCAGGTCGTGGGATCGGCCCGGCGGTGCTTGTGGGAGTAGTCCGCGCTTGAGTCGCCGACCCGGTCGCACTCGGCGAGGGTGCCGTCCAGCAGGACGAAGTCCACCTTGGTCTCGCGCAGGACCTTCAGCAGACCCGGTGCGCGTTCGGCGAGCAGGTCGATGACCTCGCTGGTGTAGGCGTGGGCGGTGGACTCGCTGATCCTGAACCCGGCAGCGATTTTCGCACAGAAGCGGCTCTCGCCACCCTCGATAAGGCTTATGAGGCTGCTCCGGAAACCATCCGCTACAACGGATACGCCCGGCGCATTGTCCTTGAGGAAACCACCCCGAAGAGGAGCGGACCGCCCGGGAATGGGGCAACGTCCGCCCTCGTCTACGGTGCGGGCGGTGCCTGGAACGCCGGGTCGGTCAGGTACGCGGTGAAGGGCTGGAACACGCTTAGTCTGTACGCGGTGTGCTTGGTGAGGCCCGCGTGCTTCAGGCACCACACTTGGGCATCATCGGAGTCCGCGCTATTGAGGGAGCGGGCACCACAGGTCAGGCAGGTGCCGACGTACGTTGCGTCCGTCCCGGCATCAGCTTTGAGAGTCCACTGTGCGAAGCCGTAGCGGGCCCGTGGGGTACCGCGATCACTGCTCATCCGAATGCCTCTGCCAGAAGCGTCGGACCGCTGCCATCGTCCCCGTTGGGGTCGCTGTCGTCGGATTCATAGCCGAGGGCGGCCAAGCGATCCCCCGGCTCTTGGCGATCGCCTGCACCTGGCGCAGGGACTCCGTCAAGCAAGCCGCCATGTAGCGGAGTTCGCCGGACGTGGTCTCGTCATCGGCCAGCACGGCATTGGCGTGGCCCAGGAGGTCATCTGCCATGTTCATCCACGGCAGCAGTCGGCCGATGAACGGTTCACTCATGACCTGGTCACCTCCACCCCGTGAATGCATCGAGGCCCGATGTCCACGCCGTAGAGAGCAAGCCACAGTGCGAAGCGCCGTGATCGCTGACGCCGTGCCCTTTGGCGCTGCTCGTGCGCGACCGCGTACGGACGGATCAAGCGGACTGCCTCATCTCGCAGCGCGGGGCCAGAGACGCACGGCAGGGGCAAGGCGGAGGCTTCAGGGGACGGCACGCAGCAGCGCCTCTGGTGCCCGCGTGGAGGCCGCAGAAACCGCAACAGCGGCTCGAAGAGTCGGACGATACAGTTCGGCACGTCGACCTGCTTTCTCAGGTTGGCCACGCCCCCGGACCGGTCGCACGGTCGCGGGGGTCTTCGGTTGTCGTGAGACGACTGACCGTAGGGCCGCTGAGATGCGGATGAAAGAGGTTCACTGACCCCGCTGAAAATGCTTACAGGACACAACGGATGCTTCTGCGGGCGTAAAGGCGAATTGCATCATAAAAGCGCCTTGCGTGATTCCACCTGGAACACCTCATGATCAACAAAGTCTGAACAACCTTCCTGGGGACTCACGTTTTGGTGCATTCAGCGAAGAGGTTGACGCCTAGAGGTTCACTGAGCATGCGCGTGGCGGGTCTGCCGAAAGCGGAAGTCTGAAGGAGACGGTCGAGGTCGTGTTCGTCTCGGTGAATCAGACGCCAGTCGAAGACGTGGTCCATTAGCGCACGGGTGGTGTTGCGGGGGTGGAAGTTCCCTAGGAGGATTCGCCCTCCTAGACGGAGCATCCGATGGACGACATTGACCAGTGAGACGACCAATGCGTCATCAAAGTAGTCGATCAGCCCGATCGAATAGACCAGATCCTGATCGACCAGATCTGTCTCGGCGCGCCCGGTGGCCAGGCTGATCAAGTTCTCTTGCAGCAGTCTGGCCCCATCGGGCTTCCCCATTGCGGTAAGGCTCTTGCCTACATGGGCCAAAGCCTCCTCGTCGAAATCAACCAACGTACTCTGGAGATGAGAGGGGTCGGGTAGTTCGGCCAAGATGTCGAGTACTTCCTGGGCGGGTCCACAGGCCAGACTGGTGACCTTGGCGGGCCGCGGGGCCACTTCCTGCAAAGTTGCACGGATTTGTCTGGTCATCAATTCACGCCGATTCTTCACCGCCCGCGACGACGGCAATTCCAAGAAGGCCCGGTCCAGCGCCCTGCCCAGGTCCCCGTCCCCCCTAGCGTTATCCTCATAGAACCACGCAATCGCCTGGTAGTCCCCGGCATAACCTCTGGGTTTGGTGTAGCAACGCGCCGCGTGCCCCGACAGCAGCAGATATGGCAGCAACTCGCCACGCATCCGTACCCCTACCTGCTCCTTCGCCTCCGCACACCCCGGAGCATCAACCCCGATTTGCTCATTCAGCACACGCGCCAGATCGCTCACACGCTCCTGCAGTTTCCTCGTGGGATCAGGCCTACCGTCTTTTTCCCGAAACCACAGGTCACAGGCCAGGGCAGCCTCCTTAAACCCTAGCAATGTCGGGGCCAGCCGTGTCCAAATCAGGTCGTATTCCCGCTCTTCGGTCTGCATCAACTGCCCCTTCCTGCCGTGCACTGCCCAAGTCCATGGTGGAGGGGTCATCAAGGCGGATCCGACAACCAGTTTGAGAGACTTGGTGATTTGTCAAAGACACGAAGTCAGCGCGGCCAAGGGCTGGCATATCGAGGTGTAGTGGGCGCGATGGGACAGCATCGTACAGCTCTGCGGGGGATCGCGTCCTTGAAGTGGTGGTAGCCGGGCCGGGCCTCGGAACGCGCGTGTCTGCCCGGGGCGTGCACCCGTTGCCTGCGACTGCTCCCTGAGGAAGGACAGGCCAACGCGCAAGTCTCCCTGGTAAACGGGCAGTTCGATCGGAGGAGCACATGATGGCCTTGTCCCAGTCTGGGCTGATGCGGCTGCTTGACTCACTACGTTGGGCCGATGGAGTTGAGGCAATCAGGGTGGTGTGCGAGCGCATCCTGCAGGAGCTGATCGAGGCGGAGGCCACCGACGTGATCGGTGCTTCCCCGGACGGCACTCGGGCCTTCCATCTGGGAGGTAGGCGCTGTTTCGTGTGGTTATGCGGTCAGGTTCATGTTACGTGATGCTTCGCAGGTGATGGGGTTGAGTTGCTCGTTCGCCGAGTGGCGGCGCCAGGTGTTGAAGCGG
>NZ_JBHYJH010000168.1:0-19736 GCF_042740445.1 Streptomyces sp. NPDC059003
CGCCGCTGCCGCCCCGGCTCCGGCTCAGCCCGCGGCCCCGGCCGCCCCGGCGCAGCCTGCCGCTCCGGCCGCCCCGGCCCCGGTCACCCCGGTCGACGACGGCGCCTACGTCACCCCGCTGGTGCGCAAGCTCGCCGCCGAGAACGGCGTGGACCTGGGCTCGGTCAAGGGCACCGGCGTCGGTGGCCGCATCCGCAAGCAGGACGTCCTCGCCGCCGCCGAGGCCGCGAAGACGGCCGCTCCGGCTCCCGCCGCCCCGGCCGCCGCCGCTGCTCCGGCCGCCCCGAAGGCTCCGGCCATCGAGGCGTCCCCGCTGCGCGGCCAGACGGTCAAGATGACCCGCATGCGCAAGGTCATCGGCGACAACATGATGAAGGCGCTGCACGGCCAGGCCCAGCTCTCCAGCGTGGTCGAGGTCGACATCACCAAGCTGATGAAGCTGCGCGCCAAGGCCAAGGACGGCTTCGCCGCCCGCGAGGGCGTCAAGCTCTCCCCGATGCCGTTCTTCGTCAAGGCGGCGGCGCAGGCGCTGAAGGCCCACCCGGTCGTCAACGCCCGCATCAACGAGGACGAGGGCACCATCACGTACTTCGACTCGGAGAACATCGGCATCGCCGTGGACTCCGAGAAGGGTCTGATGACGCCGGTCATCAAGGGCGCCGGTGACCTGAACCTGGCCGGCATCGCCAAGGCGACCGCCGACCTGGCCAACAAGGTCCGCGCCAGCAAGATCACCCCGGACGAGCTGTCCGGCGCGACCTTCACCATCTCCAACACCGGCTCGCGCGGCGCGCTCTTCGACACGATCATCGTGCCGCCGAACCAGGTCGCCATCCTGGGCATCGGTGCCACGGTCAAGCGCCCGGTGGTCATCAACCACCCGGACCTCGGCGAGACCATCGCCGTGCGCGACATGACCTACGTGACGCTGTCCTACGACCACCGTCTGGTGGACGGCGCGGACGCCGCCCGCTACCTGACCACGGTCAAGGCCATCCTGGAGGCCGGCGAGTTCGAGGTCGAGCTCGGCCTGTAAGGGTCCGGGGACGGACTGTAAGACTCGTCTCATCAGCGGCTGTGCCCCCGTCCGGAGGTTTCCGGACGGGGGCACAGCCGTATTGTCTAGAGGTCAATGCCCTCACCAAGGAGCCCTTATGACCGCGCCCGTCATTCACTCGCTGCGCGAACAGATTCGCGAGCACATTGTGGAAGGCATCGTGAGCGGGCGCTGGAAGCCGGGCGAGCGCATCGTGGAGCGGCGGATCGCCGTCGAGCTCGAGGTCAGCCAGACGCCCGTGCGGGAGGCCCTGCGGGAGCTGGAGTCCCTGCGCCTGATCGAGTCCGCGCCCAACAAGGGCGTACGCGTGCGCAACCTCACCGCAGCGGACCTGGAGGAGAGCTACCCCGTCCGCGCGGGCCTGGAGGCGATCGCGGCGGAGCTCGCCGCCGACGGGCTCGCGGACGACTGCTCGGCCCTGGAACCGCACGTGGCGGCCCTGTACGAGGCCGACAGGGCCAAGGACGGCACCGGGCAGGTGCGGCACACGGTGGCCTTCCACCGCGAGCTGGTCCGGGCCGCGGGGAACTCGGTGCTCCTGCACACCTGGGAGGGCCTCGGCATCGAGGTGTTCACGGCCCTGTCCATCCGCTGGCTGGGCACGGTGCAGCAGTCGTACGCGGAGGAGCACGAGGCCCTGGTCCAGGCGTTCAAGCGCCGGGACCCGCGGATCGCGGAAGTGGTCAAGGCCCATGTCCTCGGCTGCGCGCCCCGGCCCGACGGGGACGTCCACCCCGCGTGAGCGACGGCCGCCCGCCGCTGACGGCCGACCGCCGGGTGCCGCTCATTCCGCGCGAGCGGCGCTCATACGTCGCCCCACCTGCGTAAATCCTGCGAATCGAAGGCACGCGGTGCCCCGCACCATGACACCCTGTGCCTACTTTTGCCCCGAGAGGGAAGTTTTCCGCTCAACGCTTTGATCGATCATCGATCGCGGGCTTACAGTCGACGACGGGATCTCACCAGAACCCCACGCCCTGTCCTGCCAAAGACCAAGGGCACCCCCGACCCTTTCCGTTAAGGGACCCCGCCCGACACCGGCTGGGCACCCCTCCGACTCAGGAAGGCGGCGTAATGACCGACCCCTCCCGCATCCAGCCGAGCGAGCTCGACCAGCTCCCGGACCGCGACCCGGAGGAGACCGCCGAATGGCAGGCCTCCCTGGACGCCGTGACCAAGGCGGCCGGGCCGCACCGTGCCGCGTACCTGATGCGCCGCACGCTGGAGCGCGCCGAGGGCGCGGGCCTGGCGCTGCCCAAGCTTCTTGAGACGGACTACGTCAACACCATCCCCACCGCCGCCGAGCCCGCCGTCGACGGCGACGAGGCGATGGAGGCCCGCATCACCGCGTGGAACCGGTGGAACGCGGCCGCGATGGTCACCCGAGGCTCCAAGTACGGCGTCGGCGGCCACATCGCCACCTTCGCCTCCGCCGCCTGGCTGTACGAGACCGGCTTCAACCACTTCTTCCACGGCAAGGAGGGGGACGGCTCCGGCGACCAGCTCTACATCCAGGGCCACGCGTCCCCCGGCATCTACGCCCGCGCCTTCCTCGACGGCCGGCTGACCGAGGCGCAGCTGGACAACTTCCGGCAGGAGGCGGGCGGCAACGGCCTCCCCTCCTACCCGCACCCGCGCCGCCTCCCCTGGCTGTGGGAGTTCCCGACCGTCTCCATGGGCCTCGGCCCGCTGTCGGCGATCTACCAGGCCCGCTTCAACCGGTACCTGACCAACCGCGGCATCAAGGACGTCTCGGCCTCGCACGTGTGGGCGTTCCTCGGTGACGGCGAGATGGACGAGCCCGAGTCGACGGCGGCACTCGCACTCGCCGCCCGCGAGGGTCTGGACAACCTGACCTTCGTCATCAACTGCAACCTGCAGCGCCTCGACGGCCCGGTCCGCGCCAACTTCAAGATCGTGCAGGAGCTGGAGGCCCAGTTCCGCGGCGCCGGCTGGAACGTCGTGAAGTCGCTGTGGGGCGGCGCCTGGGACGAGCTGTTCGCGCTCGACACCACCGGCGCCCTCGTCCGCCGCCTCCGCGAGGTCCCGGACGCGCAGGTGCAGACGTACCAGACGCGTGACGCCGCGTACATCCGCGAGGACTTCTTCGGCAAGGACCCGGCGCTCGTCGAGATGGCGAAGCTGCTGAGCGACGACAAGATCCTCGAGTGCTTCCACCTGTCCCGCGGTGGCCACGAGCCGCGCAAGGTGTACGCCGCGTACAAGGCCGCCCTGGCCCACAAGGGCGCGCCGACCGTCATCCTGGCGCAGACCGTCAAGGGCTTCACCCTCGGTGAGGGCTTCGCGTCCAAGAACGCGAACCACCAGATGAAGAAGCTGTCGACGGACGAGTTCAAGAACATGCGTGATCTTCTTGAGCTGCCGATCAGCGACAGCCAGTTCGTCGACGGCCAGGTGCCCTACGGCCACCCGGGCGCCGACTCCCCCGAGGTGCGCTACCTCCAGGAGCGCCGCGCGGCCCTCGGCGGCCCGGCCCCGGCCCGTCGCGTGCACCCCGTCGCGCCGCTGCCCGCCCCCGCCGACAAGGCCTTCGCGGCCTTCGACAAGGGCTCGGGATCCCAGTCGGTCGCCACGACCATGGCGTTCGTCCGCCTCGTCAAGGACCTGGTCCGCGACAAGGAGACCGGCAAGCGGTGGGTGCCGATCGTGCCCGACGAGGCCCGCACCTTCGGCATGGAGTCCCTCTTCCCGTCCCTCGGCATCTACTCGCCCAAGGGCCAGACGTACGAGCCGGTCGACCGCGACCAGCTGATGTACTACAAGGAAGCCAAGAACGGCCAGATCCTCAACGAGGGCATCACCGAGGCCGGTTCGATGGCGGACTTCATCGCCGCTTCGTCGTCGTACGCGACGCACGGCGAGGCGATGATCCCCTTCTACATCTTCTACTCGATGTTCGGCTGGCAGCGGACGGCCGACCAGATGTGGCAGCTCGGCGACCAGCTGGGCCGCGGCTTCCTCGTCGGCGCCACCGCGGGCCGCACGACGCTGACCGGTGAGGGCCTGCAGCACGCGGACGGCCACTCGCCCGTCATCGCGGCCACCAACCCGGCCGCCCTGACGTACGACCCGGCGTTCGCCTACGAGGTCGCCGCGATCGTCAAGGAGGGCCTGCGCCGCATGTACGGCGAGGCCGCGCCGGGCGAGGACCAGGACGTCTTCTACTACCTGACCGTCTACAACGAGCCGATGCCGCAGCCCGCCAAGCCGGCGGGTGTGGACGAGGGCATCGTCAAGGGTCTGTACCGCTTCAACACGGCGGAGAGCGCGGGCCTCTCGCCCGCGGCCAACGCCGCGCGCATCCAGCTGCTCGGCTCCGGCACGGCCATCCACTGGACCCTCGCCGCGCAGAAGATGCTCGCCGAGGAGTGGGGCGTCGCCGCCGACGTGTGGTCCGCGACCTCCTGGACCGAGCTGCGCCGTGACGCGCTGGAGGCGGACGCCGCGCTGCTGCGCGGCGAGGAGCGCGTGCCGTACGTGCGCCAGGCCCTGCAGGGCGCCGAGGGCCCGGTCCTCGCGGTCTCCGACTACATGCGGCAGGTCCCGGACCAGATCGCGCAGTGGGTCGAGCAGGACTACTCCTCGCTGGGCGCGGACGGCTTCGGCCTCTCCGACACGCGGGACGCGGCGCGGCGCCACTTCGGCGTGGACGCCGAGTCGATCGTGGTCGCGGCGTTGGCTCGGCTCGCCGCGCAGGGGGTTGTGCCGGGGGCTGTGGTGAAGGAGGCCCGTACCAAGTACGGGCTGTAAGCCTTCGGCTCGATACGAGTGCGGGGCCCCTGTCTTCTGACGGGGGCCCCGCACCCTTTTCCCGTTTCCCACCCTGCCGGGGGTGGGCGCCCCTCGTGGGCGCTGCCCGCCGTCGGCTGCGCATGGGGTGGGTGGGCGGGGTAGATCCCGCCGCGAAGCGGCGGGGCGGTGGCGCGTCCGACCCGGTGCGGGCCGGTGGGTGGTGCCGCCGCGCTGCGCGCGGCGTTGTTTCCCACCCGCCCGCCCGTTTCTGCCCTCCCAGGGGGTGGGCGCCCCCGGCGGGGGCTGGCCGCCGTCGGCGGGTGCGGGCCGGCGGGGGTGTATGGGCGGGTGGGCGGGGAGATGCCGCCGCGGAGCGGCGGGCGGGGGCATGTGGGGGCTGCTCAGGGCGACCGCGCCAGGGGGCGGCATTATGGGGGGCATGCGCGCTGCCCGGCTCATCAAGATGGTGCTTCTGCTGCAGGCCCGCGCGTCCATGACCGCCGCCGAGCTCGCGGAAGAGCTGGAGGTGTCGGAGCGCACGATCACGCGGGACGCGCAGGCCCTGTCGGAGGCCGGTGTGCCCGTGTACGCGGACCGGGGCAGGACCGGCGGCTACCGGCTCATCGGCGGCTACCGCACCCGGCTCACGGGGCTCGCCCGCAGCGAGGCGGAGGCCCTCTTCCTGTCCGGAGTGCCGGGCGCCCTGCGCGAAATGGGCCTTGAGGACGCGGCGTCCGCGGCCCGTCTCAAGGTGTCGGCCGCCCTGCTGCCGTCCCTCCGGGACGCCTCGCGGAGCGCGGCGCAGCGCTTCCACCTGGACGCCCCCGGCTGGTTCAAGGAGGTCCCGGCCCCCGAACTGCTGCCCGCGGTCGCGGACGCGGTGTGGGACGACCGCCGTGTCGTCGCCCGCTACCGGCGCCAGGACACCGAGGTCGAGCGGGAGTTGGAACCGTACGGCCTCGTCCTGAAGGCGGGCGTCTGGTACCTGTGCGCCCGCGCCCCGGAGAGCGGGGGGTTCCGGGTCTACCGCATCGACCGGTTCACGGCCGTCACCTCCGCGAGCCAGGACCACTTCGTACGCGACGAGGAGTTCGACCTGCCCGGCTTCTGGGAGGAGCGCGCCGCGCAGTTCGCGCGGGCCATCCTGCGCGAGAAGGCCGTCCTGCGGCTCTCCCCCGACGGCGCGCGGCAGCTGCCGTACGTCACCGACCGCGCCGCCGCCCACGAGGTCCTCCAGGACGCCGAACCCGACGAGCGGGGCCGGGTGACCGTCACCCTGCCCGTCGAGTCCGCCGCCGTCGCGTACACCCAACTCCTCGCCCTCGGCCCGGAGGTGGAGGTCCTGGAGCCGCCGGAGCTGCGCGAGCGGCTCGCGGGCACGGCGGCCCGGATGGCCGAGCTCTACCGCTGACCGGGGCGGGCCGGGGCTACCGGTAGCCCGTCACGTCCGCTTCCTTGCTCGACTGGTCGACCTCCGCGAGGTAGCGCCAGGCGTCCGGTGCCGAGCCGTCCACGTCCGTGAAGCCGTACTCCTTGGCGAGCCCGCCGCTGGACAGGGACTTCCCGTTCCAGCGCGCCACGTCGGGGTCGGCGGCGAGCGCGGCGAGGGCGCGGCCCACGAACGTCGGGGTCTCGGAGATCGCGAAGTGCGGGTTCTGCTGGGTGCCCGCCAGCCAGTTCTCCTCCGTGACCTTGAAGTACGTGTCGAGCATGGCCTCCGAGCGCAGCCAGCCGGGGGTCAGGCAGACCGCCGTGCAGCCGTACTCCGTGAGCTCTTCGGCGAGGGCGCGGGCCATGCGCAGCGGGGCGGCCTTCGCGAGGTCGTAGTAGTACGGCTTGCGGTAGCTCCGGTTGGACTCGTCGGTGCCGTCGGTGACCTCGACGACCAGGCCGCCGCGGTTGCGGATGAGCAGCGGCAGGGCGAAGCGGCTGGTGACGATGTGCGTCTCGACGCCGAGCCGGAGGATGCGCAGGCCCTTGTCGAGGTCGTGCTCCCACATCTTCTTGTCCCACTCGACGTGCACGTCCCCGCCCCAGATGTCGTTCACGAGGATGTCGAGGCGGCCCTGTTCGCGGTCGACGCGGTCGACGAGCGCGCGGACCTGCTCGGGGTCGAGGTGGTCGGTGGGCACGGCGACCCCGGTGCCGCCCGCCGCCGTCACGAGCTCGGCCGTCTCCTCGATGGTCTCGGTGCTGCGGCCGACCTCGCTGACGTGCTCGCGCGTCGTCCGGCCCGTGACGTACACGGTGGCCCCGGCGCGGCCGAGCTCCACCGCCATGGCGCGGCCGGCCCCGCGGGTGGCACCGGCGACGAGGGCGATCCTTCCGGCCAGGGGGCCCGTGGCCGGCCGTGCGTTCTCCGTGGCGTTGTCCATGGTGCTGTCCGGGGAATTCTTCGTGGAGTTCTTCGCGGCGTTGTTCATGGGGTGAGCCTCACAGGGAATGCCGACATCTACTGTCGGTTTTTCCATGGGCATGTGCGCACATAACGACACAGTCGCTTTCCGGCGCACTCCGCGTGCGCCCCCACCCGCCAGGGCCGATGCTTGAGCCGTGATGGACGAGACGGAGTTCTGGGAGATCGTGGACAGCACCCGCGAGGCCGCCGAGGGCGACCCCGAGGACCACGCCGAGCTGCTCACCGAGCGGCTGCTGCGGTCCGACCCGGACTCCGTCCTGGACTTCGCGCGGCACTTCGAGGCCCGCTACAACCGCGCCTACCGCTGGGACCTGTGGGGCGCGGCCTGGGTGCTGCTCGACGGGGCCAGCGACGACGCCTTCGACTACTTCCGGTGCTGGCTCATCGGGCAGGGCCGCGAGGTCTTCGAGGGCGCCCTGCACGACCCGGACGCGCTCGCCGAGCTGCTCGACGACTTCGACGACGAGATCGACGGCGACGGCGAGGAGCTCGGGTACGCGGCCGACGAGGCGTACGAGCAGCTCACCGGCGTCGTCGCCCCGGACCTCGGCATCGCCCCCGCGCCACCGGAGCCCGAGGGCACACCGCTGGACTTCGAGGACGACGCGGTGCTCGCGCGGCGCTATCCGAAGCTGTGGGAGCGGTTCGCCGCCAGGTGAGCCCCCGCGCTCAGGGCTCGAGCGCGAACACCAGCAGCGCCACGTCGTCCCGTACCCCTCCGGAGAACCGGACAAGATCTGTCCAGATCGCGTCCGTCAGCGCCGCCGGATCGTCCTGGTCCGCCTCGAAGAGCGCGGGCAGCCGCTCCGCCAGCGGATAGAAGGCCCCGGACGCGTCCCGCGCCTCCGTCACCCCGTCCGTCACGGCGAGCAGCCAGTCGCCGGGCCGCAGCCCCACCACGGTCTCCCGCGGCGGCGCCACCCCGGCCATGCCGAGGCCGAGCGGGGCACCCGGTGTCACCTCCAGCTCGGTGACGGCGCCGCCGCGCAGCAGCAGCGGAGGCGGATGGCCGCAGGAGACCAGGCGCAGCTCGTCGGCGCCGGCGCCGAACTCCAGGAGCAGGGCGGTGGCGAAGAGCTCGCCGGCCCCACCGTGTTCGGCGTCGCGGGTGTCCCGGGTGGCTGCGGCGTCTCCGGCGTCCTCGGCGTCGATGACGAGGCGGCGGTCGAGGCGCGCGGCCACGCCCTCCAGTTCCCGCTGGTCGAGGGCCGCCTCCCGGAAGGCGCCGAGCAGCGCGGCCACGGTGCCGACGGCCGCGAGCCCGTGCCCCTGCACGTCGCCCACCAGGGCCCGCACCCCGCACGGCCCCTTCCGCACGTCGAAGAGGTCACCGCCGACCAGGGTGCCGCGCTGCGCCGCCCGGTACAGGCCCGCGCACCGCACCGGGCCCACGCGCTCCGGCAGCGGCGGCAGGACCGCGAACTGGGCCGCCTCGGCGACCGTGCGGACGGTGACGAGCTGGGCGTCGCGGCGGCTGCGCACCCAGGCGAAGAGCACGCAGAGCAGGGCCGCGAACGCGACGGTCGCCGAGTCGCTCTCGCCGGGGTGCCCCAGGTCGAACGCGGGCAGGGAGAGCAGGACGAGGACGGCGCCGCCGAACAGCGCGGTGGCGGCGGGCCCGTAGGCGAGGGCGGCGAGCGGCGGCACGGACGCGAGCAGGAAGCTGAGGTCGAGCGACTTCGGCGTGAGGAGCTGCACGACGCAGGTCAGGACCAGGAGCACGGGCGCGGGCCAGCGCAGCCAGGAGGGCGTGGGCGCGCCGCGCGGCCAGTCGGGGTCGCGCTCGTCCCGCCGCCCGGCCGCGGCCCTGGTCATCGGTGCTCCTTCCCGGCGGACCGGATCCCCGCGGGCCGGTTCCCCGGCGCCCAGGAGGACGTGTCCACGCTCCTACGCCCACGGGGCGGACGCACGCCGGGCCGGTCGGTCGGGTGTCCGGGGCGGGGGTGTCCGGGGCGGGGGTGTCAGAGCGGGCGGCCCATCAGTACGTCGTCGACGTACTGGCCGTCCAGGAGGAACTCGCCGGGCAGCACGCCCTCGATCGCGAAGCCCTCCGACTCGTACAGCTTGCGGGCCGGAGTGTTGTGGCCGAGGACCCGCAGCGTGATGCGGCGCGCGCCCTGGCGGCGGGCCTCCTCGACCACGGCCTGGATCAGCTGCCGCCCGACGCCCTTGCCGCGGGCCTCCTCGGCGACGACGAAGCCGAGGATCGCGCGTACGTGCGCGTTGACCTCGAGCGGCGTGGGGAAGCCGAGCCGGACGTAGCCGACGATCCGCCCGTCCACCTCGGCGACCAGGTGGTCGCGGGGGCCGAAGCGTTCGGAGAAGAACGGCTCGTGCGGGGGCCGCGGCCGCGGCTGCACCGAGTGGACGGTGGACCAGGCCTCGCGGTCCAGGAGGGCCAGCGCGTCGTCGTCCTCGGCCCGCGAAGGGCGTATGTACGTCTGCTGCATGAGCGTCACTGTACGGCGGGCGTACGACGGCCCACCCGTCCTTTTCGCGGCAGGATGGACCCATGGAGCCCACGCGTCCGGAACAGTCCTCCGCCCCGTCGTCCCGGCCCGAGCGGCCGCCCCGCGTCGCCGTGGCCGGTGCCTCCGGCCTCATCGGCTCGGCGCTCGCACGCTCGCTGGCCGCCGATGGCCAGGAGGTGGTACGCCTCGTGCGGCGCGCGCCGAGCGCGCGGGACGAGGTCCGCTGGGACCCCAAGGAGGGATATGTCGACACGGCGGGCCTCGCGGGCTGTACCGCCGTCGTCAATCTGGCGGGGGCCGGGGTAGGCGACCGCCGCTGGAGCGTCGCGTACAAACGGGAGATGTACGACAGCAGGGTGCTCGGCACCAGGACCCTCGCGGCGGCCGTCGCGGCCCTCGACGAGCCGCCCCGGGTGTTCCTGAACGCCAGCGCGATCGGCTACTACGGAGACACCGGTGACCGCGCGGTCGACGAGACCGCCCCCTGTGGAGAGGGGTTCCTGCCCTCCATGTGCGTGGCGTGGGAGGCGGCGGCCGACGCGGCGCGGGACGCGGGCGTGCGGACCGTCTGTGCGCGCAGCGGCCTGGTCGTGGCGCGCCACGGCGGCGCGTGGGGGCGGCTCTTCCCGCTGTTCAAGGCCGGTCTCGGCGGGCGGCTCGGGAACGGTCGGCAGTACTGGAGCTTCATCGCGCTGCGCGACGAGGTGGCCGCGCTGCGGCACCTCCTCGCGCGTGACGACCTGTCGGGGCCGTTCAACCTGACCGCGCCGCGGCCGGTCACCAATCGCGAGGTGACGGCGGCGATGGGCCGGGCGCTGCACCGGCCGACGGTGTTCACGGCTCCGGAGCCGGTGCTGCGGTTCGTGCTCGGGGAGATGGCCGGGGACGTCCTCGGCAGCCAGCGGGTGCTTCCGGCGCGGCTGTTGGAGTCGGGGTTCTCCTTCGCGCACCCGACGGTCGACGAGGCGGTGCGGGCCGCGCTCGCCTGAGGAGCGGCACTCTGTGCCGCGGTGTGCGACCGCCGTGCGACCGTGCCCGGCCCGTGCGCGTCTGCCCTGTGCCCGCCCGGCTCCTACCCTCGACCGGGACTCGGGGATTCCGCGGCCCGGTGGAGGGCATAAGGGTTCCCAGCAGCCGCGCAACCTCCGGGAGGAGCACGTGCCAGAGCCTGCGCACCATGCGGATGTCGTCATCGTGGGAGCCGGGGTCTCGGGACTGTCGGCCGCACACCAGCTGACCAGGGCGGGCGTCGCGACCGTCGTCCTGGAGGCCGCCCCTTGCGTCGGCGGCCGGATGTCGACCGAGAAGGTGGACGGATTCCGGCTCGACCGAATCGGCCAGCTGCTCACCACGTCGTACCCGGAACTGCGGCACACACCGGGCCTCGACGCGCTCGTCCTGCGCCCGTTCGCGCCGGGCCTGCTGGTGCACAGCGGCGGCAGGCAGTACCGCGCGGCGGAGCCCGCAGGCGGAGGGAGCGCGAGGGGCGCACTCAGTGCGGCGCGCGCCCTCGCGAGCGCCCCCCGGGTGCCGCGGCCCTCGCGCACGGCGCCCAGGACCCCGAAGCACGCGTCGCGGACCACGCCGACGCCGCCCAGGCCACCGTCCCGGACCGCGCCCCTCGGCAGCGCACTCGACCAGGCGCGCCTCGCCGCCGCGCTCGCGCGGATCGCCGCCACGCCCGTGCGGCGGCTCCTCACGCGCCCCGAACTCCCGGCCGCCCAGGCCCTGTCCGCGCGCGGCCTGCCCGCGCGCACCATCGACGGGTTCCTGCGCCCGCTGCTCTCCGCGCTCCTGTGCGACCCCGGCCTGACGACGTCGAGCCGCTGCGCCGACCTCGCCCTGCACGCCTTCGCGCGCGGCCGCCTGAGCCTGCCCGAGGGCGGCGCCGACGCCCTGCCCGAGCTCCTCGCGGCCGCGCTGCCGCCGGGGACGGTCCGCACCGGCGTACGCGTCACCTCGGTGGCCGCGAACCGGGTCACCACCGCCGAGCACGGCGAGCTGACCTGCGCCGGGGTGCTGCTCGCCACGGACGCGCGCGCCGCCGCCGAGCTCCTGCCCGGCCTGCGCGTGCCGTCCTTCCACCCGGTCACCGTGGTGCACCACGCGGCCCCCGAACCGCCGCTCGCCGAGCCCGCGCTGCTCCTGGACGCCGACCGCCGGGGCCCGGTCGCCCACACGGCCGTCGTCAGCAACGTCGACCCCACGCGCGCGCCCGAGGGCCGCACCCTCGTCTCGTCCACCGTCCTCGGCCCGCCGCCGGACGACCTCGACCGCACGGTCCTCGGCCACCTCGCCGAGCTGTACGGCACGCCGACCGACCGCTGGGAGCCGCTCGCCGTCCACCACACGCGGGAGGCGGTGCCCGCGATGCCGCCGCCGCACGACCTGCGCCGCCCGGTGCGGCTGCTCTCGGGCCTGTACGTGTGCGGCGACCACCGCGACACCAGCACCGTGCAGGGCGCCCTCCACTCGGGGCGGCGCGCGGCCCGCGCCGTCCTCGCCGACCTGGGCATCGGACCCGCGTACACCGAAGAGACGTTACCGACGGCCGCCTGAAGCCCCGCGCCGCAGCCCCCTCCGCACTCCCCGACCCATCGGACCTTTTCCGTACGAGACCGGCTCCCCCCAAGCCCCCGCGCCCCCCACGCGGGGGCTTCGCCGCTTCCGCACCCTTGTGTGTCGCCACGGCACACCACTACGGTGCCAGCGCATCCGGCCATCGGACCCCGAGCCGCGGGAGGCCTGACGTGCGTCGCTCCTTGCCCGTGATCCCTCTTGTCCTCGGCCTATTCATAGGAGCTCTCACTCCCCCGGTCGCCCACGCCGACCCGGTCGACACCGTGCCGGCCGTCGTCCCGCGCCCCACCGCCTTGACCGCCCTGGACGGCCATGCCGTGCTGACCCGCGGCACCCGCGTCCTCATCGACCCGCGCTCCGCCCACGCCACCGCCACCCCCGCGGGCCGAGCCGAACTCCCGGGCCCCGCACACCAGTCGGTAGGCGCCCTCGCCCGCCGGCTGCGTACGGAGATCGAGCGGGTCACCGGCCTCACCCCGCGCGTCGTCGCCGACGCCGGCGCGCGGCCCGACCGGGACGACATCGTCCTGACCCTCGCCTCCGACGGCGCCCTGGGCCCGGAGGGCCACCGCTTCGACAGCGCGGGCCCGGTCCGTGTCGAGGCCGCGTCCACGCACGGCCTGTTCTACGGCACCCGCACGCTCCTCCAGCTCCTGCGCGCCACGGCCCCGGACCACCGGGCCGTCCCGCGCGCCCGCTCCCTGGACCGGCCCGCCCAGCGGATCCGCATGGTCCACCTGGACGCGGGCCGCAAGTACTGGCGGCCCGGCTACCTGAGGAACCTGATCCGCAGGATGGGCGACCAGAAGCTCAACACGCTCTTCCTGCACCTGTCCGAGGCCGAGGGCTTCCGCCTGTACAGCCCGCGCTTCCCCGGGCTCGCGGACCCGGACCACAGCTACAGCCGGGCCGACATCGAGCGCCTGAAGGCCTTCGCGGCCCGCCACCACGTCCAGCTCATGCCGGGCCTCGAACTGCCCGGGCACGCCACCGCCGTCAGCGAGGCGTTCGGCATCGGCTTCGGCTCGGGCCCCGGGGCCTGCACGGGAGCCCACACCCACTCCCACCTCACGCCGGACTGGATCGTCGACATGACCAGCGAGCGGGCGGTCGCGAAGTCCAAGGAGATCGTCGACGAGTTCGCGGGATGGTTCGACGCGCCGCTGTTCTCCGTCGGGGCGGAGGAGGTGCCGGGACAGCTCGCGGACTGCCCGCGCGTGCGGGACCACCTGGCCGCCGCGCCCGACGTCTCCACCCTCGGCGACCTGCTCAACCGCTACATCAACACCCTGGACGACGTCGTCACGGCACACGGCAGGCGCACGGCCGTCTACAACGGCTCCGAGCACCTGCCCGCGCCGCAGCAGCAGGTACACGAGCGGGTCGTCTTCCTCACCTGGGAGGGCACGGGCGCGGAGCCCGCGATCCCGGGTCACGACGAGATCGCGATCGGCCCCTTCTACAACACGCCGAACAACTACCACCACAAGTACCCCGACGAGCCCTGGATGTACGACGCCTGGGCGCCGAGCGCCGCCCCCGACATGCTCGGCTCCGGCCTCACGAACTGGGCGGACTACAACTTCTGGGCCGACGACGACTACGTCGAGCGGCACATGGCGGGCGCGCGGGCGGTCCTCGCCGACCGGACCTGGAACCGCTCCCCCACGCCGGACGCGCTCACCGACTTCCGGGCGCGGGTGCGCCGCGTCGGCGACCCTCCGGGCATGACGCGCGAGTGGCAGCGGCCCCGGGTGCCGGACCGCCCGAGCCACCGCTGGACCTTCGACGACGCCCCGTACCCGAAGGGCTGGACGTACGCGGGCAGCCCCGGCAACACGCTCTTCGCGCGGGACGCGGCGGGCGGCCTGCACGGCACCTCGTACATCGTCGAGAACCCCACGCCGGTGCCGGGCGTCCGGGGCCAGGCGTGGCGCTTCGACTCGGACCGGGACGGCGTGGGCTTCGGCGGGGTGGATGTCGCCGAGCCGTGGACGGTGTCGGTGCGGGTGCGCCCGTCCGCGCGGACCGGGGACCAGGTGCTGCTCAGCTCCCAGGCCGGGGCCCTGAAGCTGATGCAGCACGGCACGGGGCGGGTGGGCTTCACCCGCTACGGCGTCGCGGACTTCAGCTTCCCGTACACGCTGCCCCTGGACCGCTGGACCCGGCTGACCTGGGTGGCCACGCCGGGCCGTACGGCCTTGTACGCCGACGGGGAGCGGGTCGGGTCCGTCCCCGCGTCGATCCCGCTGCCCCTGCGCTCCATCGGAACGGAGCGGGCGAGCCTGCGCGGGGACCTGGACGACCTCACCACGTGGGACGTGGCACTGGGGCGGGAGGGGGCACGGCACGCCCCCTCCCGCCCTCCGCGCTAGCCGAGCGCCGCGACCTTGTCGCGGTACCCGCGCACCGGCGCCGCGTCCCAGTACGGCTCCAGGCGGCGCTCGAACTCGCGGACGTACTCCACCGCGCGGACCGAGCGCATCTCGCCCGCCGCCTGGGCCGCCTCGGCGCCCAGCTGGCAGGCCTGCTCCAGCTCGCCGAGGCCGAGGCGCGCGGTGGCGAGGACGACGCGGCAGAAGAGCCGTGAGCGGGCGTACCCGGGGGCGCGCAGCTGGAGGGAGCGCTCCGCGTGCTGGGCGGCCGCGCGGTACTGCTGGAGGTCGCGGTTGCAGTGCGCGAACTCGTCGGCCAGCTGCGCCTCGTCGAAGAAGCGCGCCCAGTACGGCACTTCGTCGCCGGGCCTGGCCGCTTCCAGGGCGCGCTCGGCGCGCACCATGGAGGCCGTGCACGCCCTCACTTCGCCGAGCACGCCGTGCCCGCGCGCCTCCACGGCGTGCAGCAGGGCCTGCACGACCGGCGGCGCCGACGAGCCGACGCCCTGCTGGGCGACGCGCGCCAGCTGGACGGCCTCGCGGCCGTGGCCGAGGTAGACGGCCTGGCGGCTCATCGTGACGAGGACGTACGAGCCGTACGCGCGGTCGGCCGCCGCCTGCGAGAGGCGCAGGGCCTGCACGAAGTAGCGCTGGGCGAGGCCGTGCGCCGCGATGTCGTACGACGTCCAGCCCGCGAGCCGGGTGAGGTCGGCCGCGGCGGCGAACAGGCGGCGCCCCGCCTGTTCGTTGTAGGTGCCGCGGAGCATCGGCTCGGCCTCGTGCTCCAGATAGCGGACGAGGGCCTGGCGGGCGTGCCCGCCGCCGTACGCGTGGTCGAGGGCGCGGAACAGCTCGCCGACGGAGCGCAGGGCCGCGATGTCGCCGCCGGTCACCCGGTGCCCCGGGCCGCGGTCGGTCTCCCTGCGCTGCCGGGGCACTCCGGGACGCCCCTGCGGGGGCACGCGCGGCGTCTCCTTGGGCTCGCCGCGGGCGACGCGCTCGTCGGCCCGGCCGATGAGCCAGTCCCGGCTCGGCACGACGAGCCCGGCCGGGGTGAACGCGATCTTGCGCAGCTCGGCGTGGCTGCCGGAGTCCTTGCGCCACAGCCCGCCGACGATGTCGACGGCCTCCTCGGGCGTCGCCGCGAACTCCAGGCCCGCGTAGACGGGTGCGCAGGCGTCGAGGCCGAGGTCCTGCGCGGAGAGCCGGCGGCCGAGGCGGCGGGTGAAGACCTCGGCGATCAGTGCGGGTGTGGTGCCTCTGGGTTGCTGCCCGCGCAGCCAGCGTGTCACCGATGTCTTGTCGTACCGAAGGTCGAGCCCGTGCTCGAGCCCCAGCTGATCGACGCGTCGGGCCAGGCCCGCATTGGAGAATCCAGCCTCCGCGATCAGTGCGGCGAGCTGGCGGTTGGGGGTGCGCTGCGGGGGTCGTTCCGTCATCAGCTGTGCGGTCTCCTGCCTTCCGGGCCTGCCTTGAGCAGCCCTTATGGCCTCGTGAACGGCGCGAATGTAACGGCACTCACCGCCCTCATCGCGACCTTCAAGCCGCATTCATCCGATCGTGTGAGGATTGGCCGGAGAGCTGACGGCATTCCGTCCGCCGTACAGTGGCTGGGGCGCATTCCGTGCACGGTGCAGTCATCCGTGCCCGGAGGGCTCGGTGAGACTTCAGTGCACGGTGATGTTAGGGAGGCACCCGCCGTGGGCGAGATGCGATTCATTCGGCTGGGCTTCGGCCCGGACGCCGTCGAGTACCAGGAGGCCTGGGACGAGCAGCGCCGGATCCACGCCGCCCGCTTCGCGGACGAGATCCAGGACACCTGTCTGCTCGTGGAGCACCCCCCGGTGTACACGGCGGGCCGCCGCACCGACGACAGCGAGCGCCCCCTGGACGGCACGCCCGTGGTGGACGTGGACCGCGGCGGCAAGATCACCTGGCACGGCCCGGGCCAGCTCGTCGGCTACCCGATCCAGAAGCTGCCGCGTCCGGTGGACGTCGTAGCACACGTACGCCGTCTGGAAGAGGCACTTATCCGAACGTGTGCCGAGTTCGGTCTGGAGACGAGCCGGGTCGAGGGCCGCAGCGGCGTATGGGTGCTCGGCGACCCGGTGGAGCGGCGTCCGGCGCTCGGCGGGCTGAATCTGGACTTCGACCCGCGGCTCGCGGACGACGAGTTCGACCCCCGCCTGAACGGCCCGGAGTACGCGCCCTCCAACGCGGGCCAGCGCCGCGAGGACCGCAAGGTCGCCGCGATCGGCATCCGCGTCGCCAAGGGCGTGACGATGCACGGCTTCGCGCTGAACGTGAACCCGGACAACACCTGGTTCGACCGGATCGTGCCCTGCGGCATCCGCGACGCGGGCGTGACGTCGATCGCGAACGAGCTCGGGCGGGACATCACGATCGAGGACGTGCTTCCGGTGGTCGAGAAGCACCTCAGGGAGATCCTGGAGAACGCGGAGCTCAAGCCGCGGGTCATCGAGAAGGCCCTGGCCTAGGGGCCGCGCGGGGCCCCCGGTCCAGTGGTCCAGGGGGTCCCGCGGGGCTCGGGGCGCCCGCACGGGAATGCACCCCCATGGCCAGAGGTTGGCCGGAAGTAAGCCCAACGACATCACGGGCGTACCCTGGGGTGCGCCGAAGAATCGAAGCTACAGGGAGCCGATGTGTCCGCAGTCGCACCCGACGGACGCAAGATGCTGCGCCTGGAGGTCCGGAACGCCCAGACCCCCATCGAGCGCAAGCCCGAGTGGATCAAGACCCGGGCGAAAATGGGCCCCGAGTACAACGCCCTGCAGAAGCTCGTGAAGAGCGAGGGCCTGCACACGGTCTGCCAGGAGGCGGGCTGCCCCAACATCTACGAGTGCTGGGAGGACCGCGAGGCCACGTTCCTCATCGGCGGCGACCAGTGCACGCGGCGCTGTGACTTCTGCCAGATCGACACCGGCAAGCCGCAGGCCCTCGACCGCGACGAGCCGCGCCGCGTCGGCGAGTCCGTCGTCACGATGGACCTGAACTACGCCACGATCACCGGCGTCGCCCGCGACGACCTGGAGGACGGCGGCGCCTGGCTGTACGCGGAGACGGTCCGCCAGATCCACGCGCAGACGGCGGAGCGCGCCGAGGGCTACACCAAGGTCGAGCTGCTCATCCCCGACTTCAACGCCGACCCGGACCAGCTGGCCGAGGTCTTCTCGTCCCGCCCCGAGGTGCTCGGGCACAACGTGGAGACGGTGCCGCGGATCTTCAAGCGGATCCGCCCCGGCTTCCGCTACGAGCGCTCCCTCGAGGTCATCACGAAGGCCCGCGAGGCCGGCCTGGTCACCAAGTCCAACCTGATCCTGGGCATGGGCGAGACCCGCGAAGAGGTCAGCGAGGCGCTGCGCCAGCTGCACGAGGCGGGCACCGAGCTCGTCACGATCACCCAGTACCTGCGCCCCACCCCGCGCCACCACCCCGTCGAGCGCTGGGTGAAGCCGGCCGAGTTCGTGGAGCTGAAGGAGGAGGCCGAGCAGATCGGCTTCTCCGGCGTGATGTCGGGCCCGCTGGTCCGCTCCTCGTACCGCGCGGGCCGCCTGTACCAGATGGCGATCGAGCGGCGCGGGGCGTACGTGGCCTCGCAGGCGGTCTGAGCCCGGGTGCCGATCGCCGGTTGCCGGTTGTCGATTGCCGGTTGCCGATTGCCCGAGGGCGGCCGACGACTGTGTGAATCCGCGCACAAGTGACTACCTCTGAGTAGCGACCGAGATGACGCGGCCCGTACGGTCCCCGCAGGTGGGGGCCAACGTATGGGCCGCGTCAGCGTTTTGGGCCCGCGCGTCAAGGCTTCATCGGCGTTTGACCGCTCGGTCACGCCCTGGTAACACCAATCAGTGACCCTGGAACTACCGCACGTACACCCTTAGCCAGAGCCCGAGCGGTAACCCCCAGGCTCGACTCGCAGTACCGAGCCCCACCTCGTAGCGCTCCCCCGTATCCACCGTCGCTTCCCGGAGGGCATCACCATGCAGGCCGCGCCCCTTCGCGCCAACGCCATCCCGTCCGTCACGGACGCGCTCCGCGCCGTCGAGTCGCTGCTCATGAGCGCCGGCCAGCGCACCGCACGCCGCAACGCCTGGACGTCGGTCCTCGAGGACCGGCGCCGCGCCAAGGACCGGGTCGAGGCCCAGCGCGTGCTGGAAGAGGCCGGGGCAACCCGCACGTCGTAGTCGCCCCCGGGGCCACGTAGACTTCTGGACATGGCGAGGAAGGAAACCACCGCGGCTGACGCCGCGGCGAACCCCGGGCGACTCAAGCAGATCGCCCTGACGTACAAGATGACCCGGCGGGCCGACTCCAAGATCGGTCTCATCATCGCGGCTGTGGGAATCGTCACCTTCGGTGTCTTCCTCGCGATCGGCTTCTGGATCGACCACCCGGTCTATCTCGGCATTCTCGGCTTCGTGCTCGCCTTCCTCGCGATGGCGATCGTCTTCGGGCGCCGGGCCGAGCGAGCGGCCTTCGGTCAGATGGAGGGCCAGCCCGGCGCGGCGGCCGCGGTGCTCGACAAGATCGGGCGCGGCTGGACGACCACCCCGGCGGTCGCGATGAACCGCAGCCAGGACGTGGTGCACCGCACCGTCGGCAAGGCGGGCATCGTCCTGGTCGCCGAGGGCAACGCGAACCGCGTGAAGGGCCTGCTGGCCGCCGAGAAGAAGAAGATGGCCCGCATCGTCGCGGACGTCCCCGTCCACGACGTGATCGTCGGCACGGGCGAGGGCCAGGTCGAGCTGAAGAAGCTCCGCACCACGCTCCTGAAGCTCCCGCGCGTCCTCCAGGGCCCCCAGGTCACCGCGACCAACGACCGCCTGAAGGCGATGGGGGACCTGATGTCGAACATGCCCCTGCCGAAGGGGCCGATGCCGAAGAACGTGCGCATGCCGCGCGGCCCGAAGATGCGCTAGCCGAAGACGCGCCGGCGCTTCCTCCCTACGTCGAAGGGGGGGCCCCGCCCCCCCGCCGGGCCCGGGGCCCCCCGGGTGGGTACCCGTGGGCTATAAAAAAAAAACAAACCCCACAACCAGGTTGGTTGGGGGTTTTGGGGT
>NZ_JBHYJH010000169.1:0-8788 GCF_042740445.1 Streptomyces sp. NPDC059003
GGGGCGGCCGGGGCCTCGGCGGCGGGCGCCGGGGCGGGCTCGGCGGCCGGGGCGGGCTCGGCCGCGGGGGCCGGGGCCGCGGCGGGGGCGCCGGAGCCGTCGTCGATGACGGCCAGCTCGGCGCCGACCTCGACGGTCTCGTCCTCGGCGACCTTGATGGAGGCCAGGACACCGGCGGCGGGGGAGGGGATCTCGGTGTCGACCTTGTCGGTCGAGACCTCGAGCAGCGGCTCGTCGGCCTCGACGCGCTCGCCCTCGGCCTTCAGCCAGCGGGTGACAGTGCCCTCAGTGACGCTCTCGCCGAGCGCCGGAAGGGTTACGGAAACCGACATGGTTTCTGTTGCTCCTTACGAAATTGCGGAAGTCTGGTCGTCGCGCCCGTGGACTGAAGGTCAGTCGTGGGAGTGCAGGGGCTTGCCGGCGAGGGCGAGGTGGGCCTCGCCGAGCGCCTCGTTCTGCGTCGGGTGGGCGTGGATCAGCTGGGCGACCTCGGCGGGCAGCGCCTCCCAGTTGTAGACCAGCTGGGCCTCGCCCACCTGCTCGCCCATGCGGTCGCCGACCATGTGGACGCCGACCACGGCACCGTCCTTGACCTGGACGAGCTTGATCTCGCCCGCGGTCTTCAGGATCTTGCTCTTGCCGT
Source organism: Streptomyces sp. NPDC059003 (assembly GCF_042740445.1). Classification (NCBI taxonomy): domain Bacteria; kingdom Bacillati; phylum Actinomycetota; class Actinomycetes; order Kitasatosporales; family Streptomycetaceae; genus Streptomyces; species Streptomyces sp. NPDC059003. Next base: position 644 of record NZ_JBHYJH010000169.1, read on the forward strand.
TGCCCGCGAGGTTGTACTTGAGGGCGACGACCTTGTCCGCGCCGTAGATCTCCTTGGCCTTGGCCTCGGTGATACCGACCGACGCGACCTCGGGGTGGCAGTACGTCACCCGCGGCACGCCGTCGTAGTCGATCGGCACGGTCTTCAGACCGGCAAGGCGCTCCGCCACCAGGATGCCCTCGGCGAAGCCGACGTGCGCGAGCTGGAGGGTCGGGACGAGGTCACCGACGGCCGAGATCGTCTCGACGTTCGTCCGCATGTACTCGTCGACGAGGACGTAGCCGCGGTCCATGGCGACGCCCTGCTCCTCGTACCCGAGGCCCGCCGAGACCGGGCCGCGGCCGATGGCGACGAGCAGCACCTCGGCCTCGAAGGTCTTGCCGTCGGCGAGCGTGACCCGCACGCCGTTCTCGGTGTACTCGGCCTTCTCGAAGAAGGTGCCCAGGTTGAACTTGATGCCGCGCTTGCGGAAGGCGCGCTCGAGCAGCTTGGAGCTGTTCTCGTCCTCGACGGGCACGAGGTGCTTCAGGCCCTCGACGACCGTCACGTCGGTCCCGAAGGACTTCCAGGCGGAGGCGAACTCGACGCCGATGACGCCGCCGCCGAGGATGATCGCCGACTCCGGCACGCGGTCGAGGACCAGCGCGTGGTCGGAGGAGATGATGCGGTTGCCGTCGATGGTGAGGCCCGGCAGGGACTTCGGCACGGAACCGGTCGCCAGGAGGATGTGGCGGCCCTGGATCCGCTGGCCGTTCACGTCCACGGAGGTCGGGGACGACAGGCGGCCCTCGCCCTCGATGTAGGTGACCTTGCGCGAGGCGACCAGGCCCTGGAGGCCCTTGTACAGGCCCGCGATCACGTCGTCCTTGTACTTGTGGACGCCCTTGATGTCGATGCCGTCGAAGGTGGCCTTGACACCGAACTGCTCGGCCTCGCGGGCCTGGTCGGCGATCTCGCCGGCGTGCAGCAGGGCCTTCGTCGGGATGCAGCCGTTGTGCAGGCAGGTGCCGCCGAGCTTGTTCTTCTCGATCAGTGCGACGTCCAGACCCAGCTGCGACGCGCGCAGGGCCGCGGCGTAACCGCCGCTACCGCCGCCGAGGATCACTAGGTCGAAAACGGTGCTGGCGTCGTTCGCCACGTCACGTCCTCCATGCATGTGCGCCGTGCGCCGGACCCCTCATTACCGGGGACGACCGGTCGGTCGGCTGGTATACGGCCGCTCTTCTTCGGCCCTGTGGTGGGGGCCCTGTCCTGCCGAGAACCCATCTTCGCACTTGTCGGCGGCAGGCGGGACGCCGGGCCGGGCTGTGGGCGGGCTGATCGCCCGTAGCGACGGGTCAGAGCCACGTAGGAACGTACGGATTTCATTGACAGCGAAATCATTGCAAGTGAAATCGGCGTACGGGGTGAGTGCGCCGACGCGTACGGCCCCGGGGGCGAGGGCGCCCCGGGGCCGTACGGGAGGCGCTGCTCAGCCGAGGTCGCCCGCGGCCGTGCGCTCCGCGAGGCGCACCAGGGTGCGCACCGCGGAGCCCGTGCCGCCCTTCGGGGTGTAGCCGAAGGGGGCGGACTCGTTGTAGGCCGGGCCCGCGATGTCCAGGTGGGCCCAGGTGATGCCCTCGCCCACGAACTCCTTCAGGAACAGTCCTGCGACCAGGCCGCCGCCCATCCGCTCACCCATGTTGGCGATGTCGGCGGTGGGGGAGTCCATGCCCTTGCGCAGGTGCTCCGGCATCGGCATCGGCCAGGACGGCTCGCCGACCTCCTCCGCGATCTCGTGCACCGAGGTGCGGAAGGCGTCGTCGTTGGCCAGGATGCCGAAGGTGCGGCCGCCCAGGGCCATCATCATGGCGCCGGTCAGCGTGGCCACGTCGACGATGGCGTCGGGCTTGTCCTCGGAGGCCTTGGCGATCGCGTCGGCCAGGACCAGGCGGCCCTCGGCGTCGGTGTTCAGGACCTCGACGGTCTTGCCGCTGTACATGCGCAGGACGTCGCCGGGGCGGGTCGCGGAGCCCGACGGCATGTTCTCGGCGAGCGCGAGCCAGCCGGTGACGTTGACCTCCAGGCCCAGGCGGGCGGCGGCGATCACGGCCGCGAACACGGCGGCGGCGCCGCTCATGTCGCACTTCATGGTCTCGTTGTGACCGGCGGGCTTGAGCGAGATGCCGCCCGAGTCGTACGTGATGCCCTTGCCGACGAAGGCGAGGTGCTTCTTCGCCTTCGACGACGTGTACGACAGCTTCACGAGCCGCGGCGGGGCGTCGGAGCCCACGCCGACGCCGAGGATGCCGCCGAAGCCGCCCTTGGCGAGCGCCTTCTCGTCGAGCACCTGCACCTTGACGCCGTGCTCCTTGCCGGCGGCCGTGGCGACCGCGGCGAAGGCCTCCGGGTTCAGGTCGTTCGGCGGGGTGTTGATCAGGTCGCGGGCGCGGTTGAGCTCCTCGGAGACGGCGAGCGCGCGCTCGACGGCGGCCTTGTGGGCCTTGTCGCGCGGCTTGGCGCCGAGCAGGGCGACCTCGGCGAGCGGGGCCTTGTCGCCGCCCTTGTCGTCCTTGGCGCCCTTGCCCTTGGCCTTGGCGGCGTCCTTGGCGATGCCCTTGTACGCGTCGAAGGAGTACGCGCCGAGCAGGGCGCCCTCGCCGATCGCGGCCACGTCACCCGCGTCGCCGGTGGGCAGCGCGAACGCGGCCTTCTTGGAACCGGAGAGGGCGCGCGCGGCGGTGCCCGCGGCACGGCGCAGCGTGTCCGCGTCGTAGGCCTGGTCCTTCTCGGGGACCGGGCCGAGGCCGACTGCCAGGACGACCGGCGCCTTGAAGCCGGACGGCGCGGGCAGCTTCGTCACCTCGCCCTCGGCGCCGGCGGCGCCGAGGGTCTCCAGGACGGTCGCGAGCCTGCCGTCGTACGCCTTGTCCACGGACTCGGCGCCGGGAGCCACGACCGGCCCCTTGGCGCCCTTCGCGACACCGACGACGATCGCGTCGGCACGCAGGCCGGACGCGGCGGCGGTGCTGAGAGTCAGAGCAGTCACGGTGCTGAAGCCCTACTTTCATTGAGTTTTGTATGGCCTTTTGCGGGCTGCGGGGTGGTGAGCCCGCTCGCGAGCCTACGCCCGTAAGCGCTGCGGTGCGCCTCACTGTGCGTGTTGGGCGCGGCTTGTCGGCACGTCAGGGGCATGTCGTGAGCGCGTCAGCCGAGGGTGAGGGCCACCAGGGCGGCCGTCGCCGCGGTCTCCGCGAGGCCGCCGAAGACGTCGCCCGTCACGCCGCCGAAGCGGCGCACGCAGTGGCGCAGCAGGAGTTCGGCGGCGGCGCAGCCGAGCAGGACGCCCGCGCCGGTACGGGCCATTCCGTACGGTCCGTCGGGCGCCCCCGCGGCGACGGCCGCGGCCACCACGAGCGCGAGGACGGCCAGCGCCGCGCGCGCGGGGACCGTGCCCGCGACGGCGGCGCCGAGGCCCTCCGGGCGGGCCGGGGGCACGCCCGTCCTGGCGGCGAGCGTCAGCGCGAGGCGGGCCGTCGTCGCGGCCACGACGGCGGCCGCTGCCCCCCGCGTCCAGCTCTCGTCGTACAGCTCGGCCACGGCCGCGACCTGCGCGAACAGTACGAGTACGAGGGTGATCACGCCGAAGGGTCCGATGTCGGACCGCTTCATGATCCGCAGCGCGTCGTCGGCGGGCTTGCCGCTGCCGAGGCCGTCGGCGGTGTCGGCGAGGCCGTCGAGGTGCAGGCCCCGCGTGCCCGCGGCCGGTACGGCCACCGTGACGACGGCGGCGAGCAGGGGGGCGGCGCCCAGGGCGAGCAGTGCGGTGCCGCTGGCCGCGGCGAGCACGCCGAGGGTGAGGCCCGCGGCCGGGGCGCACAGCATCCCTGCTCGGGCGGCGGTGCGGTCCCAGCGGTGTACCCGTACGGGGATGACGGTGAGCGTCCCAAAGGCAAAGCGGAGGCCGTCCACCGGCCCGGAACGAGACATCATCCGACCCTACCCCGCCGCCTTCTCCCACCCACCCGCGAGGCGAACGCCCCCGGCGGGGGTTACCCACCGCTCCCCACCGCGGCGCTTTCTTCCCACCCGCCCGCCCGTTTCCACCCTGCCGCGAGGTGAACGCCCCTGGTGGGGGTTGCCCACCGCCCGCGGCTGCCGCTCCCCGCCGCTACCGCGGCGCTTTTTCCCGCCCGCCCGCCCGTTTCTGCCCTGGCGTGGGGTGGACGCCTCTGGTGGGGGTTGCCTGCCGTCGGCGGCTGCTGGTCCCCGCCGCTACCGCGGCGCTTTTTCCCGCCCGCCCGCCCGTTTCTGCCCTGGCGTGGGGTGGACGCCTCTGGTGGGGGTTGCCTGCCGTCGGCGGCTGCTGGTCCCCGCCGCTACCGCGGCGCTTTCTCTCCCACCCGCCCGCCCGTTTCCACCCTGGCGTGGGGTGGACGCCTCTCGCGGGGGTGGCCCGCCGTCGGCGGCCGCCCGCAGCCGCCGATGGCGGCTAACCCCCACCAGGGGCGTCCACCCGCTGGTCGAGGGTCATGGGCGGGCGGGTGGGAAAGAATCCGCCGCGGTAGCGGCGGGGACCCGCAGGCGCCGGCGGTGGTGCGCCCCCACCAGGGGCGTTCGCCCGTTGGTCGAGGGTCATGGGCGGGCGGGTGGGAGAGCGTCCGCCGCGGTAGCGGCGGGGGCCCCGCCGGGGGCGTTCACCCCGCGGCAGGGTGGAAACGGGCGGGCGGGTGGGGAAGGGACGCACGATGAGGGCATGAGCGACTGGTGGTACCGGAACATCGTCGAGCCGGGGAAACTCCCCCTGCTGCTCGCCCTGGCGGCATTCGTGGGCTCGTTCCTGGTAACCCGCACCATCACCCGCCTCATCCGCGCGGGCAAGGGCCCCTTCAGAAACGTCACGACGGGAGACGTCCACGTCCACCACGTCGTACCCGGCATCTTCCTGATGCTGGTGGGCGGCTTCTGGGCGGTCGCCGCCGGCCGGCACAGCGTCGGCTCGATGTGCGCCGCGGTGATCTTCGGCATCGGCGCGGGCCTGGTCCTCGACGAGTTCGCGCTGATCCTGCACCTGGACGACGTGTACTGGAGCGAGCAGGGCCGCAAGAGCGTGGAGGTCGTGATCCTCACGGCGGCCCTGGTGGTCCTGATCCTGACCGGCTTCACCCCGTTCGGGGTGAACGAGCTCTCCGTGACGGAGCGCCACAACCGCGCGGCGTTCGCGCTGAACATCACCGTGAACTGCGGTTTCGCCCTGATCGCCCTGGCGAAGGGCAAGCTGCGCACGGCACTCATCGGCATGGTGGTGCCGCTCGTGGCCCTGATCGGCGCGGTCCGCCTCGCCCGCCCCGGCTCGGCCTGGGCGCGCCGGTTCTACCGCAACCGCCCGCGCGCCCGTGCCCGCGCGGGCCTGCGTGCGTTCCGCCACGACCGTCGCTGGACGGGCCCGCGCCGCAGGATTCAGGACTGGATCGGCGGCAAGCCGGACCCGGCCCCCGGCCCGGAGTCCCGCGCGCGCCTGCGCTCCCGCCGATGACGCCGGTGACGCCAGTGGCGTACGGCCGTCGTCACCCCGCACAGGACGAACACACCGGCGATGGCCGCCAGGTGCTCCTTGCCCGCGAGGTTGTTCTTGACGAGCACCTCGACGACCATCAGGACGACCACCAGCGCCCCGGTGACGTACGCCCGGAAGTGCCAGCACACGAACACGGCTAGGCCGACGACGGCCGCCGACGGGCCGGTGTCGACGACCTGCGCGTCGGAGCCGGGGAGCCCGAGCCAGTTGTCGGGCCCGAGGGCGATGCCGAGCCGCGCGTACAGCGTGCCGGCGAGCGTCGCCGCGTACCCGACGAGCAGCGTCCGCCACCAGCCGTGGCAGATCTCCGCGATGCCGAACACCAGCAGGATCTGCGCGAGCGCGCCCCACACCGGCAGGTCGAGCGCGGGCACGAAGAGCGAGAGGGGGGTGCGGACGAGGGCGAGCCACAGCGGCTCCTCGGCCCGCACCGAGCCGATGTTCTGGATGAACTGATAGCCCCAGGACTGGTTCTGCACGTACTGGAACAGCGCGGTCAGCGCCACCGCGGCGAGCGTCATCGGGATCGCGCGCCAGCGCCGGGCGACGAGCGCGTCCCGCACGGTGGCGTACAGATCGCCCCACTCGGCGCGGGCCAGCCGGGACAGCGTGCTCATCGTCGGGACTCCAGGTGTGTGCGGTGCAGCCATTTCGGCAGGCCCGGCGCTTCCAGGAAGCCTTCGGCGCGGGCGGACGCGATGCCGATGCGCAGCAGGTCGCCGCTCTTCTCGAAGAGCAGGAAGCGTGGCTCCCAGATGGGCCGGTACTTGGCGTTGGCGCGGTACAGCGACTCGATCTGCCACCACCGCGAGAAGAAGCTGAGCAACGAGCGCCACAGCCGGAGCACCGGTCCCGCGCCGAGCCGCGAGCCACGCTCGAAGACCGACCTGAACATGGCGAAGTTCAGTGACACCTGCGTGATCTGGATCTCTGCGGCCCGCTGGAGCAGCTCGATGACCATGAACTCCATCAGGCCGTTGTCGGAGTCGCGGTCGCGCCGCATCAGGTCGAGGGAGAGCCCGTGCGGCCCCCACGGCACGAAGGAGAGCAGGGCGCGCAACTCGCCCTTGCCGTCGGTGCATTCCAGCATCACGCACTGCCCGTCGGCCGGGTCGCCGAGCCGTCCGAGCGCCATCGAGAAGCCCCGCTCGGTGGCGCCGTCGCGCCAGTCGTCGGCGCGCTCCAGGAGGTACGCCAGCTCGTCGTCGGGGATGTCGGCGTGCCGGCGGATCCGCACCTCGTACCCGGCGCGCTTGACGCGGTTGTAGGCCTGCCGGACGGTCCGCATGGCGCGGCCTTCGAGGGTGAAGTCGGCGATCTCCACGATCGCCTCGTCGCCCAGCTCCAGGGCGTCGAGGCCGTGCCGGGCGTAGATCGTGCCCGCCTCCTCGCTGGCCCCCATCACCGCCGGGGTCCAGCCGTGCTCGCGGGCCTCGGCCAGCCACGGCTCGATGGCGCCGGGCCAGGCCTCGGGGTCGCCGATCGGGTCGCCGGACGCCAGCGAGACGCCGCTCACCACGCGGTACGCGACGGCGGCCTTGCCGGTGGGCGACCACACGACGCTCTTCTCGCGGCGCAGCGCGAAGTAGCCGAGCGAGTCGCGCTCGCCGTGCCGGTCGAGCAGCGCGCGCAGGCGGGCCTCGTCGTCCTCGGTGAGCGGGTCCACGGCCCTGCGGGAGCGGAAGGCGGCGTACAGGACGGCGATGAGCAGCAGCGTGCTCAGTACGTTGATGGTGACGTTCACCCAGCCGGGGGTGGAGATGCCGGAGAACCGGGAGTCGTCGGCGGCCAGCGAGACCAGGCGCATCGTGCCGTAGCGCCAGCGGTCGAGGAACGTCGAGCGGTAGTCGTCGTGGGCGTGGTTGGTGACGGTCACCAGGAGCGCGGCGAGCAGCGACGTCACGAGCAGGCCGCCGACGGCGACGGCCGCCGCCAGCGTCGGGTTCGAGCGGTCGCCCTTGGCGTAGAACTCGCGGCGGCCGACGACGAGCGCGGCGACGAAGCCGGCGGTGAGGGCGAGCGAGATCCAGTTCTGGGCGTACTGCCTGATCTCGGGGAAGAGCATCGCGACGGCGAAGAGGGCCAGGAAGAGGCCGCTCAGTACGACGTTGAGGATCCACGCGGCCCGCTTGCGGCGGCGCATCGTGATCGCCAGGAACGCGGTGAACACGCCGGAGGCGAAGCCTGCGGTGAGCAGGTACGGGGTGAAGTAGTTCTCCGTGTTGTGGCGTCTGAGGTCCTGGCCCAGGGAGACCCAGACGGCGCTGAGGAAGTTCACGAACGCGATGGCCCGCAGGTACCAGACGGCTGCCGCCGCGGCTCTGCGGGTGGTCCGGGTGGACCTCTGGCTGGTGGCTTCCCCTGGCCGTTCATCTCCCATGAAACTGGATCTTATGGGGTGTTGTGGTGTGATATGGGGGTTGTCAGTCCCGCCCGCCCGCCCGTTTCCACCCTGCCGCGCGGTGGACGCGCCTGGTGGGGGTGCCCCGCCGCGGGCGGCTGTCGCCCCCCACCGCTACCGCGGCGCTTCTTCCCCACCCGCCCGCCCGTTTCTGGTCGGGCGGCGGGTGGGCGCCTCTCGTGGGGGT
>NZ_JBHYJH010000169.1:8887-19327 GCF_042740445.1 Streptomyces sp. NPDC059003
TCTGGTCGGGCGGCGGGTGGGCGCCTCTCGTGGGGGTGCCCCGCCGTCGGCGGCTGCCGCCCCCCGCCGCTGTCGCGGTGCTTCTTCCCACCCGCCCGCCGTTTCCGGTTCGTTGGTGGCCGTGCGTGTCTTCACGCGCCCACCCGCCCACCTGCCCGTCCGTTTCCGGTCCGACGGTGGGTGGGTGCCTCCGTCAGTGGCTGTGTGTCTTCGCGCGTCCACGCGGCCTTCCGTCTCCCTCCCGGCGTGGGTGCGGTGATGCGGGAGCGTATGGACGGGTGGGTGGGGGAATCCCGCCGCGACAGCGGCGGGGCGGAGGCGTGTGAGGGTGCGGCGGGGACCAGGGGCACGGGTGGGTGGGTGGGGGAGCCCGCCGCGGAGCGGCGGGGAGGGTTGCCGCCCACGTGCCGGGTCACCGGCAGACGGGCGGGCGGTACTCACCCGTCGGCCGGCAACTCCGCCGACACCGCCGCGGCCGCCCGAACAAGCGGCACCGCCAACAGCGCCCCCGCCCCCTCGCCCACCTTCACCCCATGGCTGAGCAGCGGTTCGAGGGCCATCCGGTCAAGCGCCTTGGCCTGCGCCGGCTCCCCGCTGTCGTGACCCGCGAGCCACCAGTCCGGGGCCCGGAACGCGACCCGCTGGGCCACGAGCGCCGCCGCCGCGGACACCACACCGTCCAGGATCACCGGCGTACGCCGCACCGCGCACTGGAGCAGGAACCCGGTCATCGCGGCCAGGTCGGCCCCGCCGACCGCGGCGAGCAGCTCCAGCTGGTCGCCGAGCACGGGCCGGGCGCGCCGCAGCGAGTCCCGTACCGCCGCGCACTTGCGCATCCACGCGAGGTCGTCGATCGGCGCGCCGCCCCGCCCCGTCACCACAGACGCGTCGGTGCCGCACAGCGCGGCGACGAGCGTGGCCGCGGGCGTCGTACCGCCGACGCTCACGTCCCCGAGCACCACGAGGTCGGTCCCGGAGTCGGCCTCCTCGTCGGCGAGCGCGATGCCCGCCCGCACCGCACGCTCGGCCTCGTCCACGGTGAGCGCGTCTTCGATGTCGATGCGCCCGGAACCGCGCCGCACCCGGTGCCCCGCGACCTCGGCGGGCAGCTCGTCCGGGTCGCAGTCGAGCGCCATGTCGACCACGCGCACGGGCACGTCGAGGCGGCGCGCGAGCACGGCCGCGGGACTCGTACCGTCGAGGACGGACCGTACGAGACCGGCCGCGCCGCCCGCGGGCCGCGCGGAGACGCCGAGCTCGGCGACGCCGTGGTCACCGGCGAAGAGCAGGGCCCGCGGCCGCTCGACCGGCTTGACCGGCACGGCACCCTGCGCGGCCGCAAGCCACTCGGCGAGCTCGTCGAGGCGGCCGAGCGAACCGGGCGGCACGCCCTGGCGCTCCCTGCGCTCCTCGGCGTCGCGGCGCACCCCGCCGTCGGGCCGCTCGATCAGGTCGGTGAAGTCGTCGAGAATCAGCGAGCTCATTCGGCGAACAGTACCGGCGGGGCCCGGCGTCCGCGCGAACGGCCCCGCCCGCTCCGGCCGCGCGCGCCTCGCCCCGCGTGACCCGCCCCTTAGGTCATGTGGGCCACCGACCCCGTGCCGTCAAGGGATTCGTCCTTGAGATCCCTTACGTTCCTGTTCGGCATGGATTGTCGTACGGTCCGGCCGCTTCCTTTCCCGCAGGAGGACGTCATGGACACCGCCGCCCGACTGCATCGCGCCCGCACCCGCGCGCTCGCCCGGCTCGTCGAGCCCGAGAGCTGGCTCGACGTCGGCACCGGCCACGCCCGTTTCCCGGCCGTGGCCAAGGACGTCCTGCCGTACACCTCCTTCGACGGGCTCGACCGGGAGGCGCACGTCGAGGCGGCCCGCGACGCCGGGGCCGTCGAGGAGGCCCACCGGGGCGAACTGACGGATCTCGCGCCCCGCCTCGCGGGCCGCTACGACGTGGTGAGCCTCTTCCACCAGTTGGAGCGCGCCGCCGATCCGCGTGCGGAGCTGAGGGCCGCCCGCACCGCCCTGCGCCCCGGCGGATACCTGGTGATCGAGGCGTACGACCCCGCACCGCACCGCGCCCGGCTGCTCGGCCGGCGGTGGGCGGCCCGCTCCGAGGCGCGGCACCCGCACCTCCTGCCGCTCGCCCGCCTCCGCCGCGACCTCGCCGACCTCGGCCTCACCGTCGTCGCCGTCGAGCGCCACGCACTCCACGTCCCGTCCGAGCTGACCACGGCGGCCGCCCTGGCCGTCGGCCGCCTCCTGTCCGGCCCCCGCCGGCGCGGGTTCCGCCGGGCCTGCCGGTGGACGGCGGCCCGGCTGCTCGCCGCGGTCTGCGCCGTGGACCCGCTCCTCGCGCCCCTGCTGGCCCGTACGGGCATCTCCTCCGCCTACCGCGTCGTCGCCCGCCGCGCACCCGGCGACTGAGCTCCCGTCAGCCGCGCAGCGGCACCGCCTGCCCCGCCACCACCAGCAGCACGTGCTCGCACTCCGCCCCGAACGCGGCGTTCAGGCGGCCCAGTTCGTCGCGGTAGCGGCGGCCCGACGCGGTCGCGGGCACGATGCCCGAGCCGACCTCGTTCGAGACCGCGACGACCGTACGGCGCGTGGCCCGCACCGCGTCCGTGAGTTCGGTGACCCGCTTGCGCAGCGCCCGCTCGCCGCCGCCCGCCCACTCGGCGTCGTCCCACGCGTTCACCTCGTCCATCGCATGGGTCAGCCACAGCGACAGACAGTCGACGAGCAGCGGCGGCCCGGACTCGGCGAGCAGCGGCACGAGGTCGCAGGTCTCCGTGGTCTTCCAGGAGCCGGGGCGCCGCTCGCGGTGCGCCCGCACCCGCTCCGCCCACTCCGTGTCGCCGCCGCGCAGGCCGCCCGTGGCGACGTACAGCACGTCGGGGAAGGCCTCCAGGCGCCGCTCGGCCTCCACCGACTTGCCGGAGCGCGCGCCGCCGAGGACCAGGGTGCGGCGCGGCACGTCCGGCACGTCCTCGTACGCGCCGACGGCCAGCGTCGTGCCGTCCGGCACCGCGCGCGCCCCGGCCGCGGCCAGCCTGCGCGCGAGCTCGGGGCCCGGCGGCACGTCGTGCCCGATGTGCACGGCGATGACGTCCGTGGTCGGGCCCACCGCACCGGCGGCCCGCAGCCGCGCGAGCCCGTCGGGACGGCCCGCCACGTCGGCGAGGACCATCTCGTACGCGGCCCGCGCGCCGTTCGCCGGGTTCTCCGGGGCGACACCGGCGGGCGCGCAGCCCGGCGGCAGGTAGAGGAGCCGGTCGCCGTCGGGCCCCGTCACCTCGTAGCCGGTGCCGGGCGCGTCCATCGCGAGGGCGCGGACCCGGTGGCCGGTCAGGAGGGCGAGCTCGCGCCCGTCCGGGACCCGGCCGGGCTGCGGGAGCCCCGCAGGGACCTCCACGGCGGGCCCGTCGTGCGGATGCGAGAGCAGCACCTGGCGCACCCCGCCGAGCGAGTGCCCGGAGCGGGCGGCGGCGAAGGCGGCACCCGGGGTGAGGTCGAGCAGCAGGACACCGTCGACGAGGAGCGCCGTCGCGGCCCGCGCCGCCCGGCCGAGGGCGGTCGCGCACACGGCGCAGGGACAGCCGGGGCGGGGCAGCCCCTCGGGGGCTCCGGTGCCGAGCAGAGTCAGTTCCACAGGAAGATCCTCCCGCGTCGCCCCCGGCGCCGCGCGCCCGGCTAGGCTTCAAGCGGCTTCGGCGGCCGCTCCGGGGCGGCCTCCGGGACACCACTCGACCATCGGGAGGCTGACATGGCGGCATGGACGTGGCGGTTCGAGAAGGCGGACGGGACGGAGGTCCAGCCTGCCGTGCAGCCGGAGGAGTTCACCACCCAGGGAGACGCGGAGACCTGGATCGGCGAGCACTGGAAGGACCTCGCCGAGGGCGGGGCGGACCAGGTGACGCTCTTCGAGGACACCACCGAGATCTACGGCCCGATGAGCCTGCACGCGCAGGACGCGGCTCAGGGCTGAGCACGCGATCCGATCCGCTGAGCTGAGCACGTGATCCGGTGAGCTGAGCTTGTGATCCGGTGAGCGGCGGCGCGGCCCCGGCCCGTCGCCGCTCGTCGTGCGTCGTGCGTCGTGCGTCCCGTAGGGCGCGCCGCCGCGGCTCACATGTCGCCGAGCGTGACCTCCGCGGTCCGCTCGCTGCCGTCGCGCACGTACGTCACGCGCTCCTTGTCGCCCGGCTTCAGCGCGGCGAGGGCCTCGGAGAGCGAGGTGACCGTGGTGATCGGGGCATCGCCGACCTCGGTGATGATGTCGCCCGCCTGAAGGCCCGCCTTGTCCGCTCCGCTGCCGCCCCGCACCTCGACCACCGCGACGCCCGCGGGCCGGTAGTCGTCGCCGAGCACGGTGCGGGCGGAGATGCCGAGCGCGGCCCGGCCCGAGTCGGTGACCTTGCCGCTCTTGACGATCTGGTCGGCCACGGTCCGCACCATCGACGCGGGGATCGCGAAGCCGATGCCGGGCGCCGCGCTGTCGCCCATGTCCGGGTCGGTCGCGGCGAGCGTCGGGATGCCGATGACCTCGCCGTTCAGGTTGACCAGGGCGCCGCCGCTGTTGCCCGGGTTGATCGCGGCCGACGTCTGCACCATGTTCCCGATGGTCGCGCCGGTGCCGCCGCCGGAGCGGCCCTCGCTGACCGTGCGCCCGGTCGCCGAGACGATGCCCTGCGTGACGCTCGACGAGAGCCCGAGCGGCGATCCCATCGCGAGCACGATCTGGCCGACCTCCACCTTCCCCGAGTCGCCGAACGTCGCCGCCTTCAGGCCGCCCGGCACCTTGTCGAGCTTGATCACGGCGAGGTCCTGCTCGGGGTACGCGGACACGAGCGTGGCGGCCAGCGGCTGCTCGCCCGTCGCCGTGGTCACCTTGAAGGTCTTCTCCCGGCCCACCACGTGGGCGTTGGTGACGATGTGCCCCTTGTCGTCGTACACGACGCCGGAGCCGAGGCTGTTGGAGGCGTCGATCTGGACGACGGACGGCAGCACGTCCTTGATCACCTTCAGGTAGTCGTCCTGGAGGTCGTTCGCGGCGGCGGGAGCGGCCTGCGTGGTCGACTTCGTACTCGCGTCGGGGGCCGGCTTCTCGGCGGTGTCACGGCTGTCGGAGCAGCCTGCGAGAAGGCCGGCCGCGGTGACCGCGGTCACCGCCCCCAGCGCGATCGGCTTGCGGGAGGCTCTCATACCCCCGAGTCTCGGGGCGGCCCCGGACCCCGGCCTCCTGTGGGCACCCGATCAGGGGGCCTGGCGGGGCTGGGGGCGAGTCTGCGGGAGGGGGGTACGTCAGTCGCGGGCGCCGCACACGTGCAGTATCGACGCCACCCGCCGGTACGGATCGGTCCGCCCGGCCCGCTCCTCGGCGTCGAGCAGCGCGTCGAGCCCGGCACCGGCCGCCGGCACCTCGGCGGCGTCGGAGAAGACCCGGACCCCGTACCAGGCACGCAGCGGCGCCGCGATGCCCGCGAGCGCCCCGGTGACCGCGTCGAGCCGGTGCGCCCGCACCTCGGTGCCGAACCGGTCCCGGTAGGTGTCGGTGCCGAACGCGGCGAGGGCGCCGGCCCAGTCGCCGCGCAGGCCGGGGCGCATGGCCATCGCGTCCGCGTTCCGCACGACGAGGGAGAGCAGGCCGCCGGGCGCGAGCACCCGGCCGAGCCCGGCGAGGAGCGCGTCGGGCTCCTCCACGTACATCAGGACGCCGTGGCACAGCACGACGTCGAAGCTGCCGGGCAGGAAGTGCACCCCCGTGTCCCGGCCGTCGCCCTCGACGATCCGCATCCGCGACCGGATGCCCTCGGGCTGGGCGGCCACCGCGGCCCGCGCGGCGGCGAGCCCGTCGGCGTCCCGCTCGACGCCCGTCACCTCGTGTCCCGCACGGGCGAGCCGCAGGGCCTGCACGCCGTGCCCCATGCCGACGTCGAGCACGCGCAGGCGCCGGCCCACGGGGAAGCGCGCGACTATCTGCTCGTCGAGCTGCCGGGCCACCAGCTCGTGGCGCAGCGCCTCGCGTGCGTCGAAGCCCGCGCCCTGGGTCTCGCTCAGGGCCGCTCTCCGCGCTTGACCTGCGGCTTCGGCAGCCGGAGGCGGCGCATCTGCAGCGTACGCATCAGGGCGTAGGCGACGGCGCCCTTCCTGTTCTCGTCGGGGAAGCGCTCGCTGAGGCGCTTCTTCAGACGGAAGCCGGTGGTGACCGAGTCGAGCACGATCAGGACGATCACGACGAGCCACAGCAGCAGCGCGATGTTCTGCAGCGCCCCGACGCGGAGCATGCTCATGACGAGAATGATCACCGCCATGGGCAGGAAGAACTCGGCGATGCAGAACCGCGAGTCCACGAAGTCACGGGCGTACTTGCGCACCGGACCCTTGTCGCGGGCGGGCAGATAGCGCTCGTCGCCGCTGGCGAGGGCCTGGCGCTGCTTCTCCAGGTTCGCGCGACGCTCCTCGCGCTGCCGCTTGGCGGCCTCCTTGCGCGTCGTCGGCGTGTTCATCACGCTGCGGCGCTGCGACTGGGCCAGGGCGCGCTTCGGCGTGGGGCGGCCCTTAGGGGCCTGCGGGTCTCGGGGCTGCGACGAGTCGTCGGTCACCGGCGCCTTGGCGGCCGGGGCCTTGTCGTCCTTGGATCGGCTACGGAACACAAACACCAAGGGTACGGGGTGCCCGGGTATGGACCGCAGTCCCCCGGGGAACGATCCCGCAACACCGGGCGTCTTGATGATGTGGACAAGAGGTCCGAGGTGTTCGTGCAGGAGGGCCGGGGTGTCCGGGGAGCGGTTCCCAGGGGCGCACCTACTCCTTGCGCCGGAGAGGCGGGCGGGGCAGTCGTCCTTGGGGATGAGCGCATCCGCCCGCGAACAGTGCGGTAATGGATACGGACCCCGTACCGTGGGTTCTGTTGCAGTACCTGGAGCTGGAAGTCCGTCAGAAGGGGGCGCGCGAAGCCCATGAGCGGTGTCATGAAGCGTATGGGGATGATCTTCCGCGCGAAGGCGAACAAGGCCCTTGACCGGGCCGAGGACCCGCGCGAAACCCTCGATTACTCGTACCAGAAGCAGCTGGAGCTGCTGCAGAAGGTGCGCCGCGGCGTCGCCGACGTGGCGACCTCGCGCAAGCGCCTCGAGCTGCAGCTGAACCAGCTCCAGAAGCAGTCGTCCACGCTCGAGGACCAGGGCCGCAAGGCGCTCGCCCTCGGCCGCGAGGACCTGGCCCGCGAGGCGCTCTCCCGCCGCGCGGCGCTCCAGCAGCAGGTCAGCGACCTGGAGACGCAGCACCAGACGCTCCAGGGCGAGGAGGAGAAGCTCACTCTCGCGGCCCAGCGGCTCCAGGCCAAGGTCGACGCCTTCCGCACGCGCAAGGAGACCCTCAAGGCGACGTACACCGCCGCCGAGGCCCAGACCCGCATCGGCGAGGCCTTCTCCGGCATCTCCGAGGAGATGGGCGACGTCGGCATGGCGATCCAGCGCGCCGAGGACAAGACGGCGCAGCTCCAGGCGCGGGCCGGCGCGATCGACGAGCTGCTCGCGTCCGGCGCCCTCGACGACTCCTCCGGGCTCGCCAAGGACGACATCCAGACCGAGCTCGACCGGCTCTCCGGTGGTACAGATGTAGAGCTGGAGCTGCAGCGCATGAAGGCCGAGCTGGCCGGCGGATCCAGCACGTCGCAGCCCGCCATCGAGGGCGGTCAGGGCCAGGGGCAGGTCCAGAAGCGGGACACCCCGCGCTTCGACAAGCAGTAGCCACCGCTCACGTCCGAGGAGGGCGTCATGATCGTACGGATCATGGGGGAGGGGCAGGTGAAGCTGGCCGACAGCCACTTCACCGAGTTGAACAAGCTGGACGACGAACTGCTCGAAGAGATGGAAGGCGGCGACGAGGCCGGCTTCCGGCGCACGCTCCACGCCCTTCTGGACAAGGTCCGCGAACTCGGCGAGCCGCTCCCCGACGATGCGCTCGAGCCCTCCGAACTGATCCTCCCTGCGCCTGACGCGTCGCTCGCGGAAGTCCGCTCGATGCTGAGCGACGACGGTCTGATTCCTGGCTGAGGTGATCTTGCCGGGTGCGGACCGGTGGGCGGTGCGCCGCGCTGCGCGCGGCGATGCTTTCCCACCCGCCCGCCCGTGACCCCCTCCCGCGGGGCCGACGCCCCCAGTGGCGCTTGCCCGCCGTCGGCGGCTGCCGGTGCGTGGCAGCGGATGCGCCTCCCACCGGCCCGGCGGGGAAGCGTATGGGTGGGCGGGCGGGAGATTCCCACCGCGAAGCGGTGGGCACGGCGGCGCACGCGCGACCCCACCCAGTCAAGGGTGACCGTCAACCCACGCCCAGCGAGCCCCCGTTCCGTTCCGCCGGAACTGACGGCCCCGTACCGTTTAGTACGTGACCAACTTTGAACGGTGCCGCGGCTGGGCCAGAACGCACCCGTTGGCCGTCGACGCAGCTCTCGCGGCCGCCGCCCTCGTCTGCATGGTCATCGGCTCCTTCGCCGAGCCCTACCGGGAGCAGGGCTCCACCTGGAACGTCCACGCCCCGGGTGCCCTGAGCCTCACCCTCATGGGGCTCGGCTCGGCGGCGCTCGTCTTCCGGCGCCGCGCCCCCTGGAGCGTGCTCGCCGCCAGCAGCGCCTTCTCCATCGTGGAGCTCGTGACGAGCGGGCCCCGCGCGCCCGTCGTGATGTGCGCCGTCATCGCGCTGTACACGGTGGCCGCCACCACGAACCGCCCCACCACCTGGCGCATCGGCCTCATCACGATGACGGGCCTCACCGGCGTCGCCATGCTGGCGGGCCCCGTGCCCTGGTACGCGCAGGAGAACCTCGGCATCTTCGCCTGGACCGGCATGGCCGCCGCCGCGGGCGACGCCGTCCGCAGCCGCCGCGCCTTCGTCGACGCCATCAGGGAGCGCGCCGAACGGGCCGAGCGCACCCGCGAGGAGGAGGCCAGGCGCCGCGTCGCCGAGGAGCGGCTGCGCATCGCCCGCGACCTGCACGACGTCGTGGCCCACCACATCGCCCTGGTCAACGTGCAGGCCGGAGTCGCCGCGCACGTCATGGACAAGCGGCCCGACCAGGCGAAGGAGGCCCTCGCGCACGTCCGTGACGCCAGCCGCTCGGCGCTCGGTGAACTCCGCGCCACCGTCGGCCTCCTGCGCCAGACCGGCGACCCGGAGGCGCCCACCGAGCCCGCGCCGGGCCTCGGCCGCCTCGACGACCTCGTCGACACCTTCCGGAACGCGGGGCTGCCCGTGGAGGTGGCCCGCGGCGACGCCGACCTGAACCCGCCGGCGGCCGTCGACCTGGCCGCGTACCGCATCATCCAGGAGGCCCTCACCAACGTGCAGAAGCACGCGGGCGAGCACGCCAAGGCGGAGGTCAGCGTCGTACGCGTCGGGCCCAATCTGGAGGTCACCGTCCTCGACGACGGCGCGGGCGACGACGACGCGCAGGCCGCCGACGACCCGGACCGCGGCGGCGGGCACGGGCTCATCGGCATGCGCGAGCGCGTCACCGCGCTCGGCGGGCGGTGCAGTGCCGGGCCCCGCTACGGCGGTGGTTTCCGCGTCCATGCGATCCTGCCGGTCACGACCGTGAAGCAGGGCGGCCGGGGGCACAGTCCGGCCAGGGGAGGGACGACCGCGTGACGATCCGGGTGCTGCTCGCCGACGACCAGGCGCTGTTGCGCAGCGCGTTCAAGGTCCTCGTCGACTCCGAGCCCGACATGGAGGTCGTCGGCGAGGCGTCCGACGGGGCGCAGGCCGTGCGGCTCGCGAAGGCCGAGTCGGCGGACGTGGTCCTCATGGACATCCGCATGCCGGGTACGGACGGGCTCGCGGCCACCCGCATGATCAGCGACGACCCCGCCCTGTCCCACGTACGCGTGGTCATGCTGACCACCTTCGAGGTCGACGAGTACGTGGTGCAGTCCCTGCGGGCCGGGGCCTCGGGCTTCCTCGGCAAGGGCGCGGAGCCGGACGAGCTCCTCGGTGCGATCCGGGTCGCGGCGGCGGGCGAGGCGCTGCTCTCGCCCGCGGCGACGAAGGGGCTCATCGCCAAGTTCCTTTCCCAGAGCGACGGTTCCGGCGGTGACGCGCCCGCGCGCAGCGAGCGGCTCGACGCGCTCACCGGGCGCGAGCGGGAGGTCCTCGTCCAGGTGGCCGGGGGTCTCTCCAACGATGAGATCGCAGAGCGCCTTGAGGTCAGCCCGCTCACCGTCAAGACGCATGTGAACCGGGCCATGGCCAAACTGGGCGCCCGCGACCGCGCCCAACTGGTCGTGATCGCCTACGAGTCGGGCCTGGTCCGCCCCCGCGGCGACTGACCCACCGGGGCGCGTGGGGGTGCCGCCGCACTGCGCGCGGCGCTTGTTTCCCACCCGCCCGCCCGTTTCCAGCACCACTTGCTCGCCGTCGGCGGCTGCGGGTACACGGCGGGAGC
>NZ_JBHYJH010000170.1:0-19258 GCF_042740445.1 Streptomyces sp. NPDC059003
GGGTCCTAGGGGCGGAGCCCCTAGTTTCGGGAAGGGGCGGGTCTGGGGCGCCCCCCGCGAGGGACCCCGACCCCACCATCCGTTCCCGTACCGATCGTGACACCCGCCACTGACAATCGGCCGCCGATGAGAAACGCTCGCCGGACAGGTCTGTATCCGTGTCGCCGAGGTAATCGGTGGGTACGGCAAGACCGGTAGGCAGGGAGGCCGTCATGCGCCGAGTGACCGTGCACAAGACCGTCGTGAAGTCCGCCGTGCGCCGTGCGCGGGAGGGGCGGGAGGCCGAGGAGCGGGTGCCGCGCGAGCGGCCCGAGGTGCGCAGAGACGTGCTGCGCACCTGGTGGCCGGGCGGCTGAGCCGGGCCCGGCCCGCCGGCCGGGCCCCGGACGCGCTCAGCCGTCGAGCCGCTTGCGGTAGTGGAAGCGGTCGTAGATGCCTTCGACGCGCCGCTCCACGAAGTCGTAGCCGAAGCGCGGATACATCTTCTGGTTCTCCCACATCATCGCGTTGGTGTAGAGCCTGATTTCGGGGAGCTTGAGCGCACGCGCGTGTGCGTCGACGAATTCCAGGAGGCGGCGGCCGAGGCCCGTGCCCTTCGCGTCGGGGCTGACCGCGATGTTGTCGAGGTAGAGGTGGTCCTCGTACGCGTAGACGACCACGAGGCCGACGACCGGGTCCCCGGTGACGTACACCCGCCCCGCCGCCACGTCCGCCGCGTGGTCCGCCTCCATGGGGGCGGGCACGCGGCCGATGCGGTCGATGTAGTGGTGGTACGCCGCGTCGGTGATCGCCTTCACGGCGGGCACGTCGGCGGCGGTGGCGAGGCGGATGGCGGTGGCGGCCGGCCCGCCCTCGGTGATCTTTTCGGTCATTCCTTCACCGTACGGCGGGAGTTCAGGACACCGCGCGCCAGTTTCCGCAGCAGCGGCCACAGCAGGATCAGGGCGATCAGGGCGTACACCGTCACGGAGAACGGCGTGTCGACCAGGCCGCGCACGCTGCCGTCGCTGATCTGCAGGGCGCGGCGCAGCTGCTGCTCGGCGTTCGGGCCGAGGATGACGCCGATGACGGCGGGCAGCACGGGCAGTCCGTAGCGCCGCATGCCGAAGCCGATCAGGCCGATGACGAGCAGGATGACCAGGTCGAGGGCCTCGCCGCCGACCGCGTACGCGCCGACCGCGGCGAAGAAGAGGATGCCCGCGTACAGGTACGGGCGCGGGATGCGCAGGAGCTTCGCCCACACGGGGGCCAGCGGCAGGTTGAGGGCCAGGAGCAGCACCATGCCGACGAAGAGGGACGCGATCAGGCCCCAGACCAGCTCGGACTCGCGCTCGAAGAGGAGCGGGCCCGGCTGGATGCCGTACTGCTGGAAGGCGGCGAGCATGACGGCGGCGACCGCGGTCGTGGGCAGGCCGAGCGTCAGCATCGAGACCAGGGTGCCCGCCGCCGACGCCGATGACGCCGACTCGGGGCCTGCCACACCCTCGATGGCGCCCTTGCCCCACTCGTCCTTGTGCTTCGACAGGCGCTTCTCGGTGACGTACGACAGGAAGGTGGGGATCTCGGCGCCGCCCGCGGGGATCGCGCCGAACGGGAAGCCGATGAGGGGGCCGCGCAGCCAGGACTTCCAGGTGCGTTTGACGTCCTGCTTGCCGAGCCAGGGGCGGCCGACGGGGATGGCCTGGCCGCTGGTGCGGCGCAGGTGGGCCGCCACCCAGAGGGCCTCGCCGATGGCGAAGAGGCCCACGGCGACGATCACCACGTCGATGCCGTCGGCGAGTTGGAGGGAGCCGAAGGTGAGGCGCTGCTGTCCGGTCATCTGGTCGAGGCCGACCAGGCCGAGGGTCAGGCCGATCAGGAGGGAGGCGAGGCCACGGATGCGGGATGAGCCGAGGACCGACGTCACGGCGATGAACGCGAGGACCATGATGGCGAAGTAGTCGGGCGCGCCGATGTCGACGGCGAGGTCGGCGACCTTCGGGGCGAGCGCGACGAGCAGGACCGTGCCGATCATGCCGCCCGCGAAGTGGCCGATGGCGGCGGCCGCGAGGGCCTGCGCGCCGCGCCCCGACTTGGCCATGGGGTTGCCCTCCATGGCGGCGACGACGGCGGCGCTCTCGCCGGGGGTGTTGAGGAGGATGGAGGTCGTGGAGCCGCCGAACATCGCGCCGTAGTAGATGCCCGCGAACATGATGAACGCGCCGGTGGGTTCGAGCCCGTATGTCACCGGGAGCAGCAGCGCGACGGCCATCGCGGGGCCGATGCCGGGCAGGACGCCGATGGCCGTGCCGAGGAGGACGCCGACGGCGGCCCAGAGCAGGTTGATCGGCGTGAGGGCGGTGCCGAAGCCGTCCATGAGGGAGCTGAAGGCGTTCATGTCACAGCACTCCCATCAGCGGGCCGCCGGGCAGCGGCACTCCGAGCAGGTTGTTGAAGACGGCGTACGTGGCCACGGACAGGGCCGCGGCGATCAGCGGGTCGCGTTCGAAGGCGCGGCTGCCGAGGGCGTAGGCGGCGCCCCAGAAGAGGAAGGCGCCCGCGACGGGGAAGCCGACGGGGTCGATGAGGACGGCGGTGGCGAGGAAGACGCCGGCGAGCAGCAGGACGGTGCGCCAGTCGGCGGGTTCGGACAGGTCGACGTCCTCGCCGCCCTCGGCCTGGCCGCGGCCGCCGCGCAGGACGTCGATCGCGAGCAGCACGGAGATGACGAGGAGTCCGCATCCGACGGCGACGGGGACGGTGCGCGGGCCGATGGGGCCGCGCTGGGCGATGGCGACGTCCATGGTGAGCGCGTCGGTGAGGACGACCGCGCCGAGCGCGAGCAGCATGACGCAGACGCCGAGTTCGGAGTGCTCGCGCAGCCAGGCGCGGCGGGTGGCGGCCCCTGGCGCGGGCGGTTCGGTGGTGGTCACAGGCCCAGCTCCTTCAGGACGGACACGACGCGCTTGTCCTGGGCGGCGAGGAAGTCGCCGAACGCGTCGCCGGTGAGGAAGGCGTCGTCCCAGCCGTTCTTCTTCAGGGAGGCGCGCCACTCCTTGGAGCGGTGCAGCTTCCGCATCAGGCCGGTGAGCTTGTCGCGTTCGGCGTCGGAGAGGCCGGGCGGGGCGACGATGCCGCGCCAGTTGGTGAAGTTCACGTCGTAGCCGGACTCCTTGAGGGTGGGTCCGTCGAGCCCCTCGACCCGCTCGGGTCCGGTGACGGCGAGCAGGCGCAGCTCGCCGGACTTGATCTGGTCGAGGTACTCGCCGACGCCGGAGACGCCGAAGGCGACCTTGTTGCCGAGGATCGAGGCGAGGAGTTCGCCGCCGCCGTCGAAGGGCACGTAGTTCACGTCCTTCGGGGGGATTCCGGCGGCGCGGGCCATCAGCATGGGCGCGATGTGGTCGGGGCCGCCGGGGGACGAGCCGCCGCCGACGGGCATCTTGCCGGGCCGCTTGCGCCACGCGTCGACGAGCTGGCCGATGGTCCTGTACGGGGAGCTCTTCGACACCACGACGACGTCCTGCTCCTCGGTGAGCCGGGCGATGGGGGTGGTGTCGGCGAGCGTCTTGGGGGCGTGGTTGGAGCGGGCGGCGCCGACGACGCCGAGGCCCATGGACATGGCGAGCCTGCCGTTGCCGTGCTCGCCGACGAGGCGGCTGAGGCCGACGGTGCCGCCCGCGCCGGGCAGGTTGAACACCTCGATGTTGTGGGTGAGTCCGGCGTCCTCGGCGTTCTTCGCGGCGGTGCGGGCGGTGATGTCGTAGCCGCCGCCGGGGGTGTTGGGGACCATGAAGCGCAGGCCGGGGATCCGCGTGCCGGTGTCGGCGCCGCTGCCGGGGGTGAGCAGCGGCGGCGCCACGAGCACGAGCAGCGCGGCCCCGCACAGGGCGAGGGGGACGCGCAGGCGCCGGGGGGTGCGGAGTCGCACGGGGGCCACCACCTGTCTGACCGTTAAGTGTGTGAAGTGGCCCACATGTTGCCCACGCGTTAAGAAGCTGTCTCTCTTCCGGAACCAACGGACGTTGTGGTCCTTGTGGTCGCGCTCGTAGCCTGCGGCGATGACACGGGTCCTGGTCGTCGACGACGACTTCATGGTCGCCAAGCTGCACAGCCGGTACGTCACGACGGTGGCCGGCTTCTCGGTGGCGGGCGTGGCCCACAGCGGCGCCGAGGCGCTGCGCGCGGCGGAGCGGCTCCGCCCCGATCTGGTGCTCCTCGATGTCTATCTGCCGGACATGGACGGCATCGCGGTCCTGCGCGAACTGCGCGCGGCGGAGGGCCTCGACCCGGGGCGGGCCCCGGCGGACGTCCTGTTCATCACGGCGGCGCGGGACGCGGGCGTCGTCCGCGCCGCGCTGCGCGCCGGGGCCCTGCACTACCTCATCAAGCCGTTCAACCAGGCGGCGCTGAGCGAGCAGTTGCGGCACGTCGCGGCCCTGCGCGCCCGCCTCGACGGCCTCGCCGAGGCCCGCCAGGAGGACGTCGACCAGATCTTCGGCGCCCGCCCGCCCGGCTCCCGCGGGCTCCCCAAGGGCCTCGCCCCGCACACCGCGGACCTGGTCGCCGACACCCTGCGGGCCCACCCCGCGGGGCTCTCCGCGTCCGAGTGCGCCGAGGCGGGCCGCCTCTCCCGCGTCAGCGCCCGCCGCTATCTGGAGTTCTTCGCGTCGACGGGCCGCGCGGAGGTGACCCTGAAGTACGGCGGGGCGGGGCGGCCGGAGCGGCGGTACCGGTGGGTGACCTGAGGGGAGGCTGAGGGGGTCCTTAACAGGAGCATAAGGATCGCCTGCGGCCCCTTCCAGCAGGGGATTTCGGGACCGGTGGGGGCTAACTTGCTGATCGCCGCGGGGTTTTCGCCCCGCCTCCCCCACCCCGTACGTCGCCTAGGAGATCCCCCATGACTGCTGCCCGCAAGGCCGCCGCGATCGCCACCGCAGGTGTCGCACCGCTCGCCCTCTCCGTGCTCGCCGCCGCGCCCGCCGCCGCGCACGGGTCGATGACGGACCCGGTGAGCCGGGTGGCCGCGTGCTTCCAGGAAGGGCCCGAGGCGCCGAAGTCGGCGGCCTGCAAGGCGCTCGTACGGGCGGGCGGCACCCAGCCGCTGTACGACTGGAACGAGGTCAACATCGCCAACGCCGCGGGCAGGTCGAAGCAGATCATCCCGGACGGCAAGCTGTGCAGCGCGGGGAACGCCAAGTACAAGGGGCTCGACCTGCCCCGCACCGACTGGCCCTCGACCCGGCTCAGCGCCGGGAAGCACACCTTCCGCTACCGGGCCACGGCCCCGCACCGCGGCTCCTTCGAGCTGTACGTCACGAAGGACGCGTACGACCCGGCCAAGCCCCTGAAGTGGTCGGACCTGGAGAAGAAGCCGTTCGCGAAGGTCACGGACCCGAAGCTGGTGAACGGCTCCTACGTGTTCAGCGGCACCGTCCCCGCCAAGTCCGGGCGGCACCTCGTCTACTCGATCTGGCAGCGGTCCGACTCCCCCGAGGCGTTCTACACCTGCTCGGACGTCGTCTTCGGCAAGCGCGGCGGCACCTCCGCCGCCGCGGCCCCGTCGGAGCGGGACATCGCCGACGGCGCGGCCAAATCCACCGTGGAGCACCACGGCCACGGTGACATCGACGGGCCGAAGGAGCTCAAGGCGGGCGCGGCCGACACCGGCAACCGGCCCGAGGCCAGGGGCGGCGCCGCGAAGCCGGTCGCGGCCACCGGCGACCACCTCGCCGAGACCGGCGGGGACAGCTCCACGACGTACTACGCCGTCGGCGGGGCCGCGGCGCTCGCGCTCGGCTCGGCCGCGCTGTTCGTGGCGGCACGCCGCCGCACCACCACGAACCGCTAGCACCGCCGGAAGCCGCCGGAACCGCTAGGACAGGCAGGTCGTCGGGGTCGCGTGCGCCGGGTCCAGCGCGTTCGCGACCTCGTGGTGCGCGACCCGGTCCAGGACGCCCACCGCCACGTGCTCGGAGAGGTCGACGGGACACAGCTCCTGGACGAGTACGTTGCGTACGCCGGGCCCGTCGAGGAACTGCGAGCGGTACGGGGTGACCACCTCGTCGTACCGGGTGGCGATGACGGTGTAGCGCACGCCCGGCACGGTGTCGCCGCCCTCGTTCAGCTCGGTCAGGAACGCGGAGCCCGCGAGCTGGTCGGCGATGGCCGGCGTGGCCGTGGTGAGCAGGTCCGCGGCGCCCGGGACGTAGGGCAGGAGCGCGGTGAGGCCGAGGACGGTCGTGCCGTGGTTGTCGGGCGCGATGCCGACGAGCGCGTTCACCTTCTCGGCGCCGCCGAGGAACTTGAGGTAGTGGCGGGGCATCATGCCGCCCTG
This sequence comes from Streptomyces sp. NPDC059003, assembly GCF_042740445.1. Taxonomy (NCBI): domain Bacteria; kingdom Bacillati; phylum Actinomycetota; class Actinomycetes; order Kitasatosporales; family Streptomycetaceae; genus Streptomyces; species Streptomyces sp. NPDC059003. The sequence continues at coordinate 6,317 of NZ_JBHYJH010000170.1, forward strand.
CGAGTGCCCGACGAGGTCGACCTCCTCGGCGCCCGTCGCCGCGAGCACCTTGTCGACGTACGCGTCGAGCTGCTCGGCCGACTTGTCGACCGGGCCGAGCCCGTGCACGAGGGGCACGTGCGGCAGTTGGCCGTAGTCGAGCGAGAAGACGCAGTAGCCGCGCGCGACCAGGTAGGGCGCGAGGACCAGCCAGTTGTTCACGGAGTTCGCGAAGGTGCCGTGGACGAGGACGACCGGGCGGGGGTGGGCGGCGGAGGGCTCGCAGCCGTAGTCGTTCCAGCCGCTCGACGCGGCGGCGCCCGTGACGCGGGACCCGGCGGCCGTGGCGGTGGGGGCGAGCGCGGCGGCGCCCGCGATCAGGAGGGCGGCGGCGAGTGCGCGCGGCGCTCGGCTCCAGGACGGCATCGGGTGGTCTCCTCGCGGCTCAGGGGGTGCGACGTCCGGGTAACGACCACCCCCTGGCGCGGATCACGGGCTCGGTGCCCGGTGCGCCCTCAGGGGGTCAGCCGTCCGTCACCCTCAGGCCGGCCATCTCCGCGAGCGCCGGGGCGAGCTCGACCAGCTGCAGGCCGCTGATCGTGGCCCCGCGCAGCGCCTCGAGGCCGGAGGCGATGCCGAGGGACGCCGCCCCGCTCAGGTCGGCCCGGTCCACGGTGACGTTGTCGAAGCGGACGCGCTCCAGCGTCGTACCGGGAAAGGAGACCCCCTTGAAGCGCGCGCCGCCGAAGTCCACGTCGCGCAGCAGGCAGTCCACGAAGGCGACGTCGCGCAGCTCGGCCGCGCGCAGGTTGACCGAGTCGAACTTGCAGTGGTGGAACGTCACCCGGCGCAGCCGCGCGCCGAACAGCTCCACCCCGGCGAGCAGCCCCGCGCCCGCCTCGCAGTCCGTCCAGTCGGTCTCGGCGAGGTCGGCGCCCACCCAGCGGACCTGGTGCGTCCAGACGTCGTCGAAGCGGGCCCTGCGGTAGCGCCCGCCGTCGAAGGTCACCGAGGTGAGGGCGCACTCGACGAAGACGGTGCTGCCGCCGTCCACGCCGGCGAAGCCGCGCCCGTCGAAGTGCGCGTGTTCGTGGTCGCCCTCGCGGCCGAGCTCGCCCGAGAAGGGGGCGAGCCGGTGCGCGTAGGGCAGGTCGGCGAGGTCACGGGCGGCGGGGGCGGCGGGCTCGGCAGGCACGGTCCGTCACCCTACGCGGCCAGTGCCCCGGGCACGATCGCCCCGGGTCCGAACCGGGCCCGCGCCCGGTCGGCCACTGCCTCGATGCGGCGGGCCCGCTCGTCGGCGGGGTCGAAGGTGAGCTGGTAGGAGGCCTGCTCGGCGGGGCCGATGCCCTCGGCGCGCAGGGCGACCGCCCGGACGCGGGCGCGCTGCAGGCCGAGTGCCTCGTACATGCCGTACGCCGCCTTCGTCAGCGCCGCCGAGTGCGCGGTCGGCTCCTTCAGGGCCCGGCTGCGGGTGGTCGCGGAGCGGTCGGCGTAGCGGACGGTGAGGGTCAGGGTGCGGCAGACCTTGTCGAGGGCGCGCAGGCGGGTGCCCAGTTCCTCGGCGGCCGAGAGCAGGGCGCGGCGGTGCCTTTCGGGGTCCAGCTCGTCGTGGGGGAAGGCGCGTTCGGTGGCCAGGGAGCGGGAGACCGCGTTCGGGACCACCCGGCCGCGGTCGACGCCGTTCGCCTTCTCGTGCAGCTCGCGGCCCGCCTTCGCGCCGACCAGGCGCTGGAGCGTGGACAGGGGTGCGGCGGCGACCCGGCCGAGGGTGTCGAGGCCGTACGCGCACAGGGTGCGGGCGGTCGCGGGGCCGACGCCCGGGAGCGCGGCGACGGGCTTGCCGGCGAGGAACTCCGCCGCGGCGTCGCCGGGCACGGCGCAGGTCGCCCCGGGCCGGGCGTCGCGCAGCGCCATGCGGGCGAGCAGCGGTCCGGGACCGGCGCCGATCACGCAGTCGACGCCGTGCAGCGCGAGGGCCCGGACCCGGATCACCGACGCGAGGTCCGCGGCGCCGCGTCCGAAGTACCGCTCGGCGCCCCGCAGGTCGGCGAGGGCGCCGTCCGGCGGCAGCGCCTCGACGACCGGGGTGAACTCCTCGAGGAGCCCGAGAAGCCCCGGCAGGGCCGCCTCGTACATCGGCGGCAGCTGGAAACGTACGCAGAGGATGGTCATCCCGCACTCCCCGGGCTCTGGTGCCACAACTTCCGTGTCTGTGAAGGGTCTTGACCCGCGGGCCGCAGATCGGCCCAGGGGTGGAGCTCGTATCCGGTCGGCAGGTGGATGCGGCGGCCACGTGCCGGGTCGCCGTCCTGGCCCTCGCCCTGGCCCTTCGGTGGAGGCTCGGCCAGGCGCGGGGCGACCGCGTCGAGGCCGCCCTCGCGGCGGAGCTCGACGAGTTCCGCGAGGTTCCACGCCGCCGCGCCGACGACGCTGAGGCTGCGCGGCCCGCGCCGCTGCACCACGCCGCGGACCAGGAGCAGCCAGGAGTGGAAGACGGTGTGCGCGCAGGCGGCGTGGGCGTCGTCGAAGAAGGCCAGGTCGACCAGGCCCGTGCCGTCGTCGAGGGTGGTGAAGATGACGCGCTTGCCGGAGCGGATCGGCGGGGTCTGGGTGGCGGCCTTGGCGCCCGCGACCAGGACCGTGTCGCCGTGCCGCGCGGCGCGCAGGCGGCGCGCGGAGGTGACGCCGAGCTCGTCGAGGAAGGCACGGTGGTCGTCCATCAGGTTCCGGGACGCGTCCATGGAGAGCACGCCGAGCTCGGCGCTCAGGCGCTCGGTCTCGTCGAGGTCGGGCAGGCCGGCGGGGGCGGTGTTCCGGCCGCCGTCCAGCGGCAGTTGCGGGCCGCCTCCCCGCGCGCCGCGCTGAAGCTCCGTCAGATGCAGTTGCAGATCGCGGCGGTTGGCGCCGAAGGCGTCGAGCGCCCCGACCTGGGCGAGCCGCTGGGCGAGCGGCCGGCTCGGCCGGGCCCGCTCCCAGAAGTCGAGCAGCGAGGCGTACGGCTGCCCGTCCGCGACGCGCGCCGCCTCGGCCCCGCTGATGCCGTGCACGTCGGACAGCGCGAGCCGTACGCCCCACCGATCCGGGGAACCGGACACCAGTTCGATACGGTGAGCGACCGCGGACCGGTTCACGTCGAGGGGCAGGACCGGCACCCCGCGCCGCCGCGCGTCCGCGAGCAGCAGCCGCTTGGGGTACATCCCGGGGTCGTGCGTGAGCAGGCCCGCGTAGAAGGCCGCCGGGTGGTGGGCCTTCAGCCAGGCGGACTGGTACGTGGGGACGGCGAAGGCGACGGCGTGCGCCTTGCAGAAGCCGTACGAGCCGAAGGCCTCGACGATCTCCCAGGTGCGCCGGATCGTCGCGGAGTCGTACCCGTTCGCGGCCGCCGCCTGCGCGAACCAGAAGCGGATGCGGCCCTGCGACTCGGGGTCGGAGAGCCCGCGCCGCACCCGGTCCGCCTCGTCGCGCCCGCAGCCCGTCATGATGTCGACGATGTGGATGATCTGCTCGTGGAAGACGACGACGCCGTACGTCTCCTTCAGCGGTTCCTCCAGGTCGGGGTGGGGGTAGCGGACCGGCGCGCGGCCGTGCCTGGCCTCGATGAACGGTCGCACCATGTCGGCGGCGACCGGGCCCGGGCGGAACAGCGAGATGTCCACCACCAGGTCGTGGAAGGTCGCGGGCTGGAGCCGCCCCACCAGGTCGCGCTGGCCCGGCGACTCGATCTGGAAGCAGCCCAGGGTCTCGGCGGAGCGGATGAGCCGGTACGTCGCCGCGTCGCCCTCCGGCACCTGGCGCGGGTCGTCCAGGTCGACCCGCTCCCCCGTCGCCCGCTCGACCTCGGCGACCGCGTGCGCCATCGCCGACTGCATCCGCACGCCGAGGACGTCGAGCTTGAGCAGGCCGAGGTCCTCGACGTCCTCCTTGTCGAACTGGGACATGGGCAGGCCTTCGCCGCTGGTGGGCACGACGGGGGTGCGCTCCAGGAGGGAGGCGTCGGAGAGCAGGACGCCGCAGGGGTGCATGGCGACGCCGCGCGGCAGCGCGTCGAGCGCCTCGACCAGGTCCCAGAGGCGGCCGTGCCGCTCCGCGTCCGCCGCCACCGCGCGCAGCTCCGGCAGCTCCGCCATCGCCGCGCGGGCGTCGCGGGCGCGGATGTGCGGGAAGGACTTGGCGAGCCTGTCGGTCTCGGCGGGGTCCATGGACAGGGCGGCGCCCACGTCGCGGATCGCGTGCCGGACGCGGTACGTCTCCGGCATGGCGACCGTCGCCACCCGCTCCTGCCCGAACCGGCCGATGATCGCCCGGTAGACCTCAAGGCGGCGCGCGGACTCCACGTCGATGTCGATGTCCGGCAGGACCCGGCGCCGCGTGGACAGGAACCGCTCCATGAGCAGCCCGTGCGCGACGGGGTCGGCGTGCGCGATGCCGAGGAGGTGGTTGACCAGGCAGCCGGCGCCCGAGCCGCGCGCCGCGACGCGGATGCCCAGGTCCCGTACGTCGTCGACGACTTGGGCGACGGTGAGGAAGTAGGAGGCGTAGCCGTGGTGGGCGATGATGTCCAGCTCGTGGTGCATCCGCTCCCAGTACGCCCGCTTCCCCGCGTGGCCGCGCAGGACCATGCCCGCCGCGGCCCGCGAGGCGAGGACGCGCTGCGCGGTGCGGCGCCCGGCGCCGACGAGGCCGGGCTCGGGGAAGCGCACGGATCCGATGCCGATGTCCTCCTGGGGGTCGACGAGGCACTCGGCGGCGGCCGCCCGGGTCTGTTCGATGAGCCGGTACGCGGTGTCGCGGCGGAATCCGGCGGCCTCGACGACCCGCTCGGCGACGCCCAGCATGGCGGCCTCGCCCTTCAGCCAGCGCTCGCCGTCGTCGTGCTGACCGCGCGGGTCGATGGGCACCAGGCGGCGGGCGGCGTCCAGGACGTCGGCGACGGGGCCCTGGCCCGGGTCGGCGTAGCGGACGGCGTTGCTCAGGACGGGGCGCAGGCGCTGCTCGGCGGCGAAGCCGACGGTGCGGGCGGCCAGGCGGAGCGAGCCGGGTCCGGTGCCCGTGCGGCCGTGCCACACCGCTTCGAGCCGCAGCGCGTCGCCGTACCGCTCGCGCCAGGGGGCGAGGAGCCGGGCCGCGCGGTCGGGGCGCCCGGCGGCGAGCGCACGGCCGACGTCGGAGGCGGGACCGAGCAGCACGGTCAGACCGTCGCCGTGGCAGTCCGTCCAGGGCAGCACGGGGCGGCCGCCGCCGAGGGCGTGGCCGGTGGCGGGGCGGGTGGCAGGGCCGGTGGCAGGGCGGGTGGCGTCGAAGTGGCCGTCGCCGTCCCGGTGCGCGGCGCTGACCAGGCGGCACAGGTCCGCCCAGCCCGCCGCGCCGTCCCGGGCGAGGAAGGTCACGCGCGGGGTCGACTCGTCGATGAAGGCGCCGCCGCGCACGGGGGTCCGGCGGCGCGCGCCCCGGCCGTCGCGGTCCCCCGGCTCCGGCGGGTCCACCGCGAGCTCCGTACCGAACAGCGGCCGCACCCCCGCCTTCTCGCAGGCCTTGGCGAACCGGACCGTGCCCGCGAGGGTGTCCCGGTCGGTGAGCGCGAGCGCGTCCATGCCCCGCTCCGACGCGCGCTCGGCGAGCCACTCCGGGTGCGAGGCCCCGTACCGCAGGGAGAACCCGGAGGCGATGTGCAGATGCGTGAACCCGGGCACACGCACCTCCTGAACCTTCCGCTTCCCGTCCCCCTCCTCCACCATAGACCAAGTTCGAATATCAGTTCGACCACCCGTTCGGCCCCGCCCCGCCTGCGTGGCCCCCCGGCACCTCGGAGCGTGGGGGCATGACCTTCGCCGACGAGCTGAAGAGCGCCGTCACCCCGCGAGCAGCCCTGCTCGTCATCGGCGTCCTCGCCCTGCAGCTGCTGTTCATCACCTCCTACGTAGGGGCGCTGCACCACCCGAAGCCGAAGGACGTGCCCTTCGGAGTCGTCGCCCCCGGCCCCGCGGCCGCGCAGGCCAAGGACCAGCTCGCCGGGCTGCCCGGCAAGCCGCTCGACCCGCGCGTGGTCAAGGACGAGGCCGCGGCCCGCGACCAGATCATGGACCGGAAGATCGACGGCGCCCTGATCGTCGACCCGCGCGGCACGGCCGACACGCTCCTGGTCGCCTCCGGCGGCGGCAAGGCCCTCGCCAACGCCCTCGACCTGATCACCACGGAGGTCGAGGGCGCCCAGAAGCGCACGGTGAAGACCGTCGACGTGGCCGCCGCCTCGCCCCAGGACTTCAACGGGCTCTCGTCGTTCTACCTGGTCGTCGGCTGGTGCGTGGGCGGCTACCTGTGCGCGTCGATCATGTCGATCAGCGCGGGCTCCAAGCCCGCGACCCCGCAGCGCGCGGCGATCCGGCTCGGCGCCATGGCCCTGCTCTCGATCGCGGGCGGCATCGGCGGCGCGGTCATCGTCGGCCCGATCCTGGGCGCCCTGCCCGGCTCGCTCATGGGCCTGTGGGGCCTGGGCGCGCTCCTCACCTTCGCGGTCGGCGCGATCACCCTCGCCCTGGAGGAACTCACCGGCATCGTCGGCATCGGCCTGGCCGTGCTGCTCATCGTGGTCGCGGGCAACCCGAGCGCGGGCGGCGCCTTCCCGCTGCCGATGCTGCCCCCGTTCTGGAAGGCGATCGGCCCCGCGCTTCCGCCCGGCGCCGGTACGTGGGTGGCCCGCTCGATCGCGTACTTCAAGGGCAACGCGACCACGGGCCCGCTCCTGGTCCTGTCGGCGTGGGCGGTGGCAGGAACGGCCGTCACCTTGGTGACAGCGAAGCTCAGGCGCCGGACTGAAAGCCCGTCCGGCGCTTGAGGACGAGGCGCGAAGCGCCGACAAAGGGGGGGAAAGGGGGCGAAGCCCCCATGTGTCAGACCCACCTGCAACCCTGAAAAGCATGATCCGCACACTCGCCGTCGAAAACTACCGCTCCCTCCGCAAACTGATCGTCCCCCTGGACAGACTGAACGTCATCACGGGAGCGAACGGCACAGGAAAGTCCAGCCTGTACCGAGCCCTACGGCTACTGGCGGACTCCGCCCAGGGGGGCGCGGTGGCTGCCCTGGCCCGAGAGGGCGGCGTGCCCTCCGCCCTGTGGGCGGGCGAGAAGAAGGACGAGCCCGCCGCCCTGCGACTCGGCTTCTCCGGGGACGAGTTCGGCTACGCGGTCGACTTCGGCCTGCCCCAGTCCAGCGGAGCCCAGCCGGGCGGGGCGCCGTCCATGTTCCAGCTCGACCCGGAGATCAAGCGGGAGTCCACCTGGGCGGGCCCGGTCCTGCGGACCGCCTCGCTGCTCTGCGACCGCGCGGGCCCCGCGGTCCGCACCCGCACGGCCGACGGCGGCTGGCACCGCTCCCAGGGCATCCGCCCGTACGACAGCATGCTGAGCGAGTTCGCGGACCCGCAGCTCGCGCCCGACCTGCTCAGGCTGCGCGAGCTGATCCGCTCCTGGCGGTTCTACGACCACGTCCGCACGGACGCCGACGCCCCCGCCCGCGCCGCCCGCATCGGCACCCGCACCCCGGTGCTCGCGCACGACGGCGCCGACCTCGCCGCCGCGCTCCAGACGATCCGCGAGACCGGCGACGACGAGGCCCTCGACGCGGCGGTGGCCGACGCCTTCCCGGGCAGCCGGGTGCGGATCGCCGACAACGGCGGGCGGTTCGAGATCGAGCTGCACCAGCGCGGCCTGCTCCGCCCCCTCGGCCCCGCCGAGCTCTCCGACGGCACGCTGCGCTACCTGCTGTGGACCGCCGCGCTGCTCACCCCCCGGCCGCCCTCGCTCCTGGTCCTGAACGAGCCGGAGACCAGCCTCCACCCCGACCTGCTGCCCCCGCTCGCGGAGCTGATCCTCACCGCGACGAAGGACACCCAGGTGGTCCTGGTGACCCACGCCCAGGACCTCGCGGACGCGGTCGCCAAGGGCGCGCACCGCCACCGCCTGGACGTCAACTCCATAGAGCTGGTCAAGGAGTCGGGCCGGACGGACGTGGCGGGCCGGGAGAGCATGCTGGACGAGCCCCTGTGGTACTGGCCGAAGCGCTGACCGGAACTTGAGCCCGCGCGGGATCGAAGTCGCGTTCGAGGGGCACCCTCCGGCCATTCCCACCGCCCCGCCGGAGCGCGGGAACCGCCCCGCACCCCTCATCCGCGGCCACAGCGACCGATTCCCGGCGATCAGGAAATTTCCCCCAAGCCCCGCCTTCCCGCTGGCCACACCAGGTGCCCGGCCCCCCGGCGGACAGGCGCGGCACATGACTTCACGCCACTACCCACCGTCCTCAACCAACGACTGAAAGTAAGCGCCCGATGTGCTTTCGGGCGCCGCCGTCGGTAAGACTCCGTTCCGTTCTGTTCGTTATCTGCAACAACCAGCAAGGGAGTGTTCGAAATGCGGTACATCACTGGTGGGATCGCGCTGGGCGCAGCCCTCGCACTCGGCGGCCTGACGACCGCGGCCACCGCGGCCACCGGTTCCGCGCCCGAGACCGCCGACGCCCGGGCGTACTACGCACCCTCCGAGCTCGTCCTCACCGTCGGCTACGGCGAGACGGCCAAGACCTCCTCCATCCAGCGGGCCGTGACGCTCGGCTGCTCCTCCGGCGGCGTCGGCAGCCACCCGGACGCGGCCGCCGCGTGCGACCAGCTGCGGTCGGTCGGCGGGAAGTTCGACAAGGTGACGAAGAAGCCGTCAAACCGGCCCTGCACCAAGGAGTGGAACCCGATCGTGGTCACCGCCGAGGGCGTGTGGGAGGGCCGCCGGGTCGCGTACGAGCACACCTTCGCCAACCCCTGCGCCCTGGACCTGGGCAAGGGGAAGGTCTTCGCCTTCTGAGGCACTCACCGGAGGCTACGGCCCGGTGAGCCACCCCCGCAGCACGGCCTGGGCGCCCGCCTGGAAACGGGTCTCGGCGCCCAGGTCGTCCAGGAGGCGGCTGATGCGGCGCCGCGCCGTGTGGACGTGCACTCCCAGGCGGCGGGCGATCGCCTCGTCCTTGAAGCCCCCGGCCAACAGGCCGAGGAGGTCCCGGTGTTCGTCGGACAGGCGCGGCGCCGCGCCGCCGAGGGGCAGGGCCTTCTCCCAGAGCGCCTCGAAGAGCGGCGCGAAGACGCTCTGCAGCACTGTGTCCCGCACCAGCACGGCCGTGCCGGTGCGGGACTGCTCCATGCCCCCGGCGGGCGGAAGCAGCGCGGCGCGGCCGTCCACCGCGATGAGCCTGGTGGGCACGTCCGCCGCCACCCGCACCCGCAGCCCCCGCTCCACCAGCGGCGCGAGCAGCCGGGCGCGCCCGGGGTGCGCGAGCCCCTCACGGGCGAGCACGACCCGCACGTCGACCCCGCGCTCCAGGAGCGCCGCGACGCCGTCGAAGGGGTCCGCGCCCGCCCATGAGTCCGGGTAGGGCGGCCGGTCCAGGATCAGGACCTGCCTGTCGGCGCGGGCGAGCAGCTGGTCCACGCGCCGGCGGACGGCGGCCGCCCCGCTGACCGCCTCGACCGCGGCGACGGCGCCGGGCGCGGGCGCCGGGGCCGGCTCCAGGCGGTCGGCGATCTCGTCGGCGGCACGCCGCAGGCGCTCCAACTCCGCCGCCCGGTGGTGCAGTTCCGCCTGTCTTCGGTGAATGAGGGCCCGTACGGCGGGCGCGGGCGGCACCGGGCGCGGCAGCACGGCCCGCGGACGGCCCGCGCCGGGCGTGGCCTCCGGCTCCGGTAGCGTGAAGCCGTGCTCCCGCAGCCGGGACAGTGACTGTTCCAACTCCCGCCGTGTGAGCCCCAGTTCCCGCCGCAGCTGTTCGGCGTCCAGGGCCGCCGCGGCCCGCCGCCGCAGCAGCGCCCCGTACACCCGCTCGTCCGACTCCCCCAGGCCCAGGTCGCGCAGCGCGCTCCCCTTGCCGCTCCCCACCTTGGTCATGACGGGAAGTCTCACCCCGCCCCTTCGTGCACACAAGTGTGCGGCCCCACTTGTGACCAGTCGTTATTCCTTGATCAACATACGGGCAACGACTTGCATGAGTACGGCACGTATACGACGTGCGCTCTATGGACGTGCGCAGTCTCTGCGCGTGGAGGGGAACGTTGAGCAAGTCACGCGAGCGAGCAAGAAGATCACGCATATCCGGGGGTGCCGCGCTGTTCGGCGCGGCGGCGCTGCTCGCCTCCGGGGTCCCGGCCGCGGCGGCGGCCGACGAGCCCCCGCGGGAGAAGCCCGCCGAGGTCCTGCCCGGCAAGGGCACCGAGACCCCGGCCCTGGTCGACGGGATCGAGGAGGCCGCCAAGGACTCCGGCAGCGCGGCCGACGCGGCCCGCGGCCATCTCGCGGCCAAGAAGAGCCGGTACGAGATACCGGACCCGCGGCGGAACCTGGCCACCGATCAGACGCTGAAGCACGGCGGCGACGAGACCGTCCGCTTCCAGCAGAAGCACAAGGGCCTGCCCGTGCTCGGCGGCCAGTACCTGGTGCGGATGGAGAAGAAGGACGGCGAGCGCGTCGTCACCGGCACCTCCGGCAAGTACTTCACGGGCCTGACGGTCGGCACGAAGGCCGAGGTCTCGGAGAAGACCGCCGTGGCGCGGGCCGTCGCCGCGACGGCCGCCGGGGACGGCCGCTCGGGCAGCCTGACCAAGCTGGCCCCGAAGTCCGCCAGGAACGCCGAGAACGCCAAGGCCGACAAGAACGCCAAGGGCGCGGAGAAGGACCGCAAGGGCACCCCGCTCTCCGGCTCCTCGCACGGCCTGGTCGTCCTGCCCCAGGGCAAGGGCGTCCTGACGTACCACGTCACCGTCACCGGCACCGACCCGGTGAGCGGCGCCCCCATCAAGCAGGAGGTGTACGTCGACACCGCCTCCGGCTTCCCGGTCCTCCAGTACTCCGGGATCCAGGCCGTCGACGACGGCTTCCCGGGGACGACGGGCAGCGGCGTCAAGCTGGACGGCGCGAAGGTCGGCCTGGACGTCACCCACGACGCGGCGTCGGACGCGTACCAGCTGCGCGACTACCGCCACCAGTGGGGCGGCAGCAAGAACGCGCTGACCACCTGGGACGCGCGCGGCGTCGACGCGAACGAGGCGTCGGGCCGCTGGCCGAACGGGATCTCCGAAGTCGCCTCCAAGACCAAGGAGTTCGGCAAGGACGCCACCGAGTCCGGGGCGGTCGACGCGCACTGGGCGGCCGGGCAGGTCTACGACTACTACAAGAACAAGCACGGCCGCGACAGCCTCGACGGCAAGGGCATGGCCATCAACTCCCTGGTGGGCGTGACCGACGGCGGCCTCCCGTTCGTCAACGCCTTCTGGGACGGCCAGAAGATGGTGTACGGCGGCGGCGACGAGGAGACCAAGACCCTCTCCGCCGACCTGGACGTGGTCGGCCACGAGATGACGCACGGCGTCGTCGAGCACACCGCGGGCCTGGTCTACGTCGGCCAGTCCGGCGCCCTGAACGAGGCGGTCGCCGACTACTTCGGCAACGCCATCGACGTGACCGCGTCGAAGACGCCGATGAGCGACCCGAAGGCCGCCCTGATCGGTGAGGACCTGTGCCGCACCAAGGCGCCCGAGGCCTGCGCGTTCCGCAACCTCAACGACGGGCGCACCACCGCCAAGGACTTCCTCGGCGTCACGATCGGCACCGACAGCGGCGGTGTGCACCTCAACTCGACGATCTTCTCTGGCGCCCTGTGGGACATCCGTGAGGACCTCGGCGGCACCCTCGCCGACCGGATCGTCTACAAGGCGCTCGCCGAGTATCTGACGCCGCTCGACGGCTACACCGACGCCCGCAACGCGGTGGTCGCCGCGGCCAAGGACCTCGGCGTCAAGGGCGCGAAGCTGCGCGCGGTGCGCCGCGCCTTCGACGCGCACGGCATCACCAAGGGCTGGGAGAAGGCCATCGGCGCCGACTCCGACAAGCTCCTGGGTGACGTGAACGCCACCCGGATCGGCGGCAGCCTTCCGAACACAGGGGCGGGCGCGGGCGGCGGCTGGTGGGCCGCGTCGAAGTCCGACGACGAGGGCCAGGAGGCCTTCTCCGTCTGGGCGGGCCGCACCGACGGCACGGGCTCGAAGAAGCTGATCAGCCCCAACGACGGCCGCTACCACGTCTACCCGGACACCGACGGCAGGACGGTCGTGTGGGTGGCGTACGGCCCGACCAGCGTGGAGGTCCTGTCGCGGCCGCTCGCGGGCGGCCCGGTCAAGAAGCTGTGGTCGGCGGGCACCCTCGTCGCCAACGTGCATGTCTCGAACGGGACCGTGACCTGGCAGGAGTCCAGCCCGCACGGCCAGCAGCGCGTCGCGTACCTGCGCAAGGGCGAGCGCGAGCCGGTCTTCGTGGACGGCGGCCGCTACGACATGGCCACCGCCCTGCCCACCCTCAGCGGCGACAAGCTCGGCTACGCCAAGGTGTACGTCGACAAGGACGGCGTCCAGCGGATCTCGACCGAGATCACAGACGTGAAGTCGGGCAAGCAGACCCTGGTCCCGGCCAAGGGGGCCGACCTCGGCGTCGCCACCCCGGCGATCAACGGGAAGTACCTGTACTGGCTGGTCGACGACATCGCCGACGACAACCGCATGGGCCTGCGCCGCGCCGACCTGGACGGCACCGGCCTCACGGACATCATCCCCGAGGACTCCGCGGGCGCGTACTTCTGGAACGTCGACGCGTCGGACTCGGCGGTGACCCTCACCCAGTGGAAGCCGCAGCGCGGCTGGAGCAACGGCAACCTCACCAAGCTGGTGCAGACCGACCTGGACGGCAAGGGCCTCAAGCGGGTCTCCTGCAACCGCGGTGAGCAGACCGGGCACGCCGCCGACACCGGCCGGCGCGTGGTGTGGATCGACGGCACCACCGGCCACACGGACCTGGTGACCCGGGCCCGCCCGGCGGGCACCTGCTGACCCACGGCACGATACGAAACGGCGGTGCCCCGCCCACCTGGTGCAGG
>NZ_JBHYJH010000171.1:0-19221 GCF_042740445.1 Streptomyces sp. NPDC059003
CGCGCGGTCTGGCGGACGGCTGCCTCCAGCTCGGCACCCCGGTGACCGGCGGCAACGTCTCCCTGTACAACCAGACCGGCGAGACGGCGATCCACCCGACCCCGGTCGTGGCCGTGCTCGGCGTCATCGACGACGTCACGCGCCGCACGCCGATCGCGTTCAAGGAGGAGGGCCAGCTCCTCTACCTGCTCGGCGACACCGCCGAGGAGTTCGGCGGCTCGGCCTGGTCGGGGGTCGTCCACGACCACCTGGGCGGGCTGCCGCCGAAGGTCGACCTGGAGCGGGAGCGGCTGCTCGGCGAGATCCTGATCTCGGCCTCGCGCGACGGCATGATCGACGCCGCGCACGACCTGTCCGACGGCGGCCTGGTCCAGGCGGTCGTGGAGTCCTGCCTGCGCGGCGGCAACGGCGCGCGGCTCGTCGTGCCCGACGGGCTCGACGCGTTCACGTTCCTGTTCTCGGAGTCGGCGGGCCGCGCGGTCGTGTCCGTACCGAGGAGCGAGGAGCTGCGCTTCACCGACATGTGCGGGGCGCGGGGTCTGCCGGTCACGCGCATCGGTGTCGTGGACGGCGACGCGGTGGAGGTGCAGGGCGAGTTCGCGCTGACCCTGGACGAGCTGCGGACCGCGCACACGGAGACGATTCCGGCGCTGTTCGGCTGACGCTTCCTTGTGCTGTGGGGTCCCGTCCGGGTTCGGGCGGGGCCCCACAGGCCGTTCAGTGCTGGGCGTAGCGCTTGAGGATGTCCGTGTCGAGGGTGATCCCGACAGGCGGGGGCAGGACGAGCTGCTCGCCGAATCCGATGGTGTGGATGTTCCGGTAACGGGAGCGCTCGTTGTCCGGCTCGCTGAACACGGTCACCGTGCCGTTGTCGCGGTCGATCAGCAGATAGACCGGGATCTCGGCCTCCGCGTAGGCCACGGGCTTCTCCACCCGGTCGCGCGCGTGCGTGTCGGAGTCGTACGACGTGACCTCCACCGCCATGAGGACACCGCTGGGGTCGGCCCAGTCGCCGTGGCCTTCGAAGTGCCCCGTGGGCGCGAGGACACCGTCCGGCCGGGCCCGCCCGTTGCGATACGCCTCGGTCCTCAGCCCCTGCACCGGGTTGAGGTCGAGGTCGGGCCGTGCCTGCATGCACTGCCTGATCAGCCACATGATGATCGTGCCGTGATTGCCGTCCGTCACGCCCTTGATCCAGATCCTTCCGCCGATGAACTCCAGTCTGATGCCCTCGAACTGGTTCGCGGTGAATCGGGCGATCTGCTCGAACTCCTCCGCTGACATCGCTGCTGTGCGCTCGGCCATAACCGTCATGGTGCACCCCCTTCCAGATGAGAGCCAGTGTTGGCGAGGCGCGGTCGTGGTGCGGGTGTTCCTGGAACGTTCACTCGAACGGGCAGCCTTGCCAGGGATTACGTAATTACGTAAGCTCAGATCGTGGATCTTGAAGAGCGCGTCGCCGACCTGGAGCGGCGCATCGCGGCACTCGAAGGCGCGGGCCCCGCCGCGCCCGCCGTCACAGACGGCGACTTCTGGGCGCTCGACGGCCTGAAGGCACAGCTCGCCGGGCTCGGCGCGGAGGACGGCGGGGTGCTGTTCACCGGCGCGGTGCGGCTGCCGACCGGGGAGCGGTACGACTGGCAGTACGGGCAGGTCACCGGGGACGTGCTCGACGCCGACCCGGCGGTGGCCGCCGAGTCGTTCGCCGCGCTCGGCCATCCGGTGCGGCTCCGGCTGCTGCGCGAGATCCTCGGCGGCCGCCGCACCGCGGCCGAGCTCGCCGCCCTCGACGGCATCGGAACGACCGGGCAGATCTACCACCACCTGCGCCAACTGACCGCCGCGGGCTGGCTGCAGACCACCGGCCGCGGCCGCCACGAGGTGCCCGCGGGGCGGGTGGTGCCGCTGCTCGTGGCGCTCTCCGCCGTGACGCCGTGACGCCGTGACGCCGTGACCTGACCCATCACCGCACGACTGGGGGAACCACCATGTTCATACGCAAGCTGTGCGCCGTCCTGCAGCGCCTCCTTGTGCTCGTCTTCGTCGGACTCGTCATCGGCAGCTTCTTCGTCGACTATCCCTTCGCGTGGTGGGTGGTGTTCACGCCGCTGGCGCTGTCGTGGGGCGCGGGCATCGTCGCCGGCCGCACCGCGAGCCATGACCTCAAGGCCGCCCCGCGCGACCCCGTCGAGGTCCTCCCGCCGGTCACCGGCCGCTGGTCCGCGCTCAACAGCCCCGCCGACAAGACCCCGAGCCACGGCGTGCACGGGTACGGCCAGACGTACGCCATCGACATCGTGGCCGAGGACGAGCGGCGCCCCCGGCCCGGCGCGGCCCTGCTGTGGCCCGTCGCCCGCCCGGCCCGCGCCTTCCCGGCCTTCGGCGCCGACCTCGTCGCCGTCGCCGACGCCACCGTCGTGCACGCCGAGGACGGCCAGCGCGACCACCTCAGCCGCAACTCCCTGCTCGGCCTGGCCTATCTGCTCCTCGTCGAGGGCGACGTACGGAGCCTGGCCGGGGCCCGCCGGATCTTCGGCAACCACGTGATCCTCGACATCGGCGACGGCACGTACGCCGCGTACGCGCATGTGAAGCGCGGGTCCCTGGCCGTGCGCACCGGCGACCGGGTGCGCGCGGGACAGGTCATCGGCCGCTGCGGGAACTCCGGCAACTCCAGCGAGCCGCACGTCCACTTCCAGCTCATGGACAGCCCCGACCTGGAGGCCGCGCGCGGCATTCCGTTCCGCTGGCAGGGGGTCGGCGTGCCCGCGAACGGCGAGGTGTTCACGGTCGGCAAGACGGCGGACCTGCCCTCCTGACCAGCGGTGCGTGCCCCCGTACGGGGAAATATCGTCCTGGTACGGTGCGGCCATGGCGGCACAGGAGGGCGCCGGTCCTGAGCTGGGCCTGCGCGAGCGCAAGAAGCGGCAGACCGCCGAGCGGATCTGGCTGGCAGCCGTGGACCTCTTCGTCGAGCGCGGCTTCGACAAGGTGTCCGTCGCGGAGATCGCCGCGGCCGCCGACGTGTCGAAGATGACCGTCTTCAACTACTTCGGCACGAAGGAGGACCTGCTCCTCAGCAGGATGGAGAGGTACGTCCCCGACGCCGCCGACGCGGTCCGTAACCGCGCCCCCGGCGAGTCCGCGGCGGAGGCCCTGCGCGCCCGGCTGCTCGAGCTGATCGAGGTCCGCGACCCGTCCCTGGGCCTCAGCGACAACCCCCGCACGATCGAGATCCTCCGCCTCATCGCCGAGACCCCCGTGCTGCTCCACCGCGCCCACCGCTTCCACCTGCGCGGCCAGCGCCTCCTCGCCGACGTGCTCGCCGAGGAGACCGGTGAGCCCGTGCTCGCGGAGGTCGCCGCGGCCCAGCTGATCGGCGTGCGCAACGCCGTCTTCGCCGAGGTGCAGCGCCGCAGGGCGGCGGGCGCGAGCCTCGACGAGGCCGCGGAGGCCGCGGCGCAGCTCGCGCGGGACGCCTTCGACCTGGTCGAAAAAGGCCTCAGCGGGTACGCGGTGAAGGCTTAGGCTCCCGGCATGCCTCCGGCCAAGAAGCGCACGCGCGCCTACGACCCGACGAAGATCCGCACGGCCGTCCTCACCCAGTACGCCACCGTGCGCGCGGCGGTCGCGGGCCTCACGGACGAGCAGCTCGCCCGGCCGACCCGGCTCGGGGACTGGACCGTGCGGGAGCTGGCCGCGCACCTGACGATGGCGCTCGGCGCCGTCGCCCGCGCCCTGGACGCCCCCGAGCCGGACAAGGCCGAAGTCACGCTCCAGAACTGGGCGTTCAGGACATCGGCGGCCGCGGGCCAGGTCGACGAGGACGTACGCGGCATCGTGGGCACGGGCACGGACCTGGACGCCCTGTTCGCCGCGCCCCTCGACCGGCTCACCGACGAACTCCCCGGCACCCCCGCCACCCGCCTGGTCCCCATGCGCTTCGGCGGCATGACCCTCGCCGACTTCATGGTCACCCGCACCGTCGAACTCGTCGTCCACACCGACGACTTGAACGACGCGGTGCCGGGCCTCGACGTGCCGTACGACCGCCAGGCCCTGGCCGCCTGCACCCGCCTGCTCGCCGACACGCTCGCCCTGAAGGCGCCCGGCGGCTCGGTGGAGGTCCGCGTTCCGCCGTACGCCGTCGTCCAGTGCGTCGAGGGCCCCCGGCACACCCGCGGCACCCCGCCGAACGTCGTCGAGACCGACCCGCTGACCTGGATCCGGCTCGCCACGGGCCGCACGGCATGGGCCGCGGAGCTCGCCGACGCGAAGGTCAGCGCGAGCGGGGAACGGGCGGACCTGGGCGGGCTGCTCCCGCTCATGGGGTGAGGCACCCGGCCCGTGGGACGGGCCGACCGTACGGAACCGGTCGAGGGTGTGCCCCGTCACAGTGACATGTACAAGCAGCGCGTAACCCAGACCCTCACCGTTCTCGCCGCCGCCGGGCTGCTCGCTGCCTGCGGCTCGGAGTCCGGAGGCAGCGACGGGGACTCCGGCTCCGTCGACTCTCAGGCGCCCCTCACCGGTGTGCGCTGGAACGTCGTCAGCCTGACCGTCGACGGCAAGAAGCACGACGCCCCGGACGGGGCCTACATACGCCTCGGCGGCAAGGGCGGCACCGGCGGCCACTACGGCTGCAACGGCTACGGCGCGGACGTCTCCGTGAAGGGCGACACCGTCGACTACAAGCCGGGCATCCACACCGAGATCGCCTGCAAGGCCCTCGGCTTCGAGCGCCGCCTCGCCGACGCCCTCGACGGCACGCTCAAGGCGGACCGCAAGGGCATGGACGACGGCCGTCTGACGCTCACCACGAGCAAGGGCGACCGCATCGCCCTGACCTCCGAGCCCGTCGCTCCCCCCACCCCGCTCCAGGGCACCACGTGGACGGTGGACTCCGTGGGCGACGACAGCACGACCCGGGCCCTGCCCAAGCAGGTCGCCGGCAAGGCCCGCCTGACCTTCGACAAGGACGGCACCGTCCACGGCAACCTCGGGTGCAACGACGTCTCCGCGAAGGCCGTGCCGAAGAACGGCGTGATCACCTTCGGCGTCCCGAAGACGACCCGCATGATGTGCCAGGGTGCCAAGGCCAAGACGGAACGTGACCTCCTCAAGCTGTTCGACGGCAGGACCGGCTACAAGGTGAGTGACAAAGACCTCACCCTCACGGCCGACGACGGCACCACAGTCACCGCGACAGCAGCAACGAAATAGCCCGTCCGGCGCTTGAGAACGAGGCGCGAAGCGCCGACAAATGGGGGTTCTAGGGGGCGAAGCCCCCTGGTTTCGAGGGAGGGGCGGGCCTGGGGCGCCCCCGCGAGGGCCCACCCACCGCCCCCTACCCCAATTCGGACCAGTGGTCGATCTCGCCTACACTCGGTGGCGTGCCACGTGGTGACGGTCGACTCAATCACGATCTGCTCCCCGGCGAGAAAGGCCCCCAGGACGCTTGCGGCGTCTTCGGTGTCTGGGCGCCGGGCGAAGAGGTCGCAAAGCTCACGTACTTCGGGCTCTACGCCCTCCAGCATCGGGGCCAGGAATCCGCGGGAATCGCGGTCAGCAACGGCTCCCAGATCCTCGTCTTCAAGGACATGGGCCTCGTCTCGCAGGTCTTCGACGAGACATCCCTCGGTTCCCTCCAAGGTCACATCGCGGTCGGACACGCCCGCTACTCGACCACCGGGGCCTCCGTGTGGGAGAACGCCCAGCCCACCTTCCGCGCCACGGCCCACGGCTCCATCGCCCTCGGCCACAACGGCAACCTCGTCAACACGGCCCAGCTCGCCGAGCTGGTGGCCGCCCTGCCGAAGGAGAACGGCCGCGCGACCCAGCTCGCCGCGACCAACGACACGGACCTGGTCACCGCGCTCCTCGCGGGCCAGACCGACGCCGACGGCAAGCCCCTGACCATAGAAGAAGCGGCCGCCGCGGTCCTTCCCCAGGTCCAGGGCGCCTTCAGCCTCGTCTTCATGGACGAGCACACGCTGTACGCGGGCCGTGATCCGCAGGGCATCCGCCCCCTCGTCCTCGGCCGCCTGGAACGCGGCTGGGTCGTCGCGTCGGAGAGCGCCGCGCTCGACATCTGCGGCGCCAGCTTCGTCCGCGAGATCGAGCCCGGCGAGTTCATCGCCATCGACGAGAACGGCCTCCGCACCTCCCGATTCGCGGAAGCGAAGCCCAAGGGCTGTGTCTTCGAGTACGTCTACCTGGCGCGCCCCGACACCGACATCGCGGGCCGCAACGTCTACCTCTCGCGCGTCGAGATGGGTCGAAAACTGGCCAAGGAAGCCCCGGTCGACGCGGACCTGGTGATAGCGACCCCGGAGTCCGGGACGCCGGCCGCGATCGGCTACGCGGAGGCCTCCGGAATCCCCTTCGGCGCGGGCCTGGTCAAGAACGCCTATGTGGGCCGGACCTTCATCCAGCCCTCGCAGACCATCCGCCAGCTCGGCATCCGCCTCAAGCTGAACCCCCTCAAGGAAGTCATCAAGGGCAAGCGCCTGGTGGTCGTCGACGACTCGATCGTCCGCGGCAACACCCAGCGCGCCTTGGTGAAGATGCTCCGCGAGGCCGGCGCCGCCGAGGTCCACATCCGGATCTCCTCGCCGCCCGTGAAGTGGCCCTGCTTCTTCGGCATCGACTTCGCGACCCGCGCCGAGCTCATCGCCAACGGCATGACCATCGACGAGATCGGCACCTCGCTCGGCGCCGACTCCCTCTCGTACATCTCCATCGACGGCATGATCGAGGCCACGACCATCGACAAGCCGAACCTGTGCCGCGCCTGCTTCGACGGCGAGTACCCGATGGAGCTCCCGGACCCCGAGCTGCTCGGCAAGCAGCTCCTGGAGACCGAGCTGGCCGCGGGTCCCGCGGCCACGGCCGCGGCCGACGCGATCCGTCGCCCCTGAGCCCCCTCATCAACCCCGAAAGATCCCAGGCAATGTCTGAGACAACTGGTGCCAGTTACGCAGCCGCCGGCGTCGACATCGAGGCCGGTGACCGCGCCGTCGAGCTGATGAAGGAGTGGGTCAGGAAGACCCAGCGCCCCGAGGTCGCGGGCCTCGGCGGCCTCGGCGGCTTCGCCGGGCTCTTCGACGCCTCCGCCCTCAAGCGCTTCGACCGCCCGCTGCTCGCCTCCGCCACGGACGGCGTCGGCACGAAGGTCGACCTCGCCCGGCAGCTCGGCGTGTACGACACCATCGGCCACGACCTCGTCGCGATGGTCATGGACGACATCGTCGTGTGCGGCGCCGAGCCGCTGTTCATGACCGACTACATCTGCGTCGGCAAGGTCCACCCGGAGCGCGTCGCCGCCATCGTCAAGGGCATCGCCGAGGGCTGCGTCCTCGCGGGCTGCGCCCTCGTGGGCGGCGAGACGGCCGAGCACCCGGGCCTGCTCGGCCCGGACGACTTCGACGTCGCGGGCGCGGGCACGGGCGCCGTGGAGGCCGACCAGGTGCTCGGCGCGGATCGCATCCGTAAGGGTGACGCGGTCATCGCGATGGCGTCGTCGGGCCTTCACTCCAACGGGTACTCGCTGGTGCGGCACGTGGTCTTCGACCGCGCGAAGATGACCCTCGACCAGCAGGTCGAGGAGTTCGGCCGCACGCTCGGCGAGGAGCTCCTGGAGCCCACCAAGATCTACTCCCTGGACTGTCTGGCGCTGCTGCGCACCGCCGAGGTGCACGCGTTCAGCCACGTCACCGGCGGCGGCCTCGCCGCCAACCTGGCCCGGGTGATCCCGGACGCCCTGCACGCCACCGTGGACCGCTCCACGTGGGCGCCGGGCGCGGTCTTCGACCTCGTCGGCAAGGCCGGCCAGGTCGAGCGCCTGGAGCTGGAGAAGACCCTGAACATGGGCGTCGGCATGATCGCCGTCGTGCCCGAGGAGTCGGTCGACGTGGCCCTCACGACCCTCGCCGACCGCGGTGTGGACGCCTGGGTCGCGGGTGAGATCACCGACCGCGGCGACCACGCGACGGGCGCCGAGCTCACCGGCACGTATTCAACTGACAGCGCCGCGAAGTAGTCCGCTCCGGACAGCACAAAACCCGGTCCGGGCGACTAGCCACCCCGGACCGGGTGAGTGCAGTTACCAGCGGATTGCGCGTGAACTGCGAGTGCTCAGTTGAACGGCGAAGGCTCAGTGAGCTGCGAAACCGCGAGGTCAAGCGCCGCGGCGCTGAGACGAGGGACCGGACTGGTCGTCCTCTTCGTCCTCGTCGTCGTTGTATAGATCCGCGTACTGCGCGTACGGGTCGTCTTCCTCGTCCTCGTCCTCGAACGGCTCGCCATTCGGCGGCTGCTGCGAAGTCGAAGCGCCCAGCTCGTTGGCCAGACGCGACAGGTCAGTCCCGCCGCTGTTGTACTTCAGCTGGCGGGCGACCTTTGTCTGCTTGGCCTTGGCCCGGCCGCGCCCCATGGCTCGACCCCCTCGGTATCGGGGCTTCATGGCCCCAGAGTCTTGACACGCGTTCA
Source organism: Streptomyces sp. NPDC059003 (assembly GCF_042740445.1). NCBI lineage: Bacteria > Bacillati > Actinomycetota > Actinomycetes > Kitasatosporales > Streptomycetaceae > Streptomyces > Streptomyces sp. NPDC059003. The sequence continues at coordinate 8,491 of NZ_JBHYJH010000171.1, forward strand.
TGATCTGGAACGGACTCTCCATGGAGAGACCGGTCCGTAGGGCTTCCACGGTACCTGCTCCTGCGGCCATACGGTACGTCGCCCGCAGGACGCGCGTCGGCGCACGACCAACAAGGCGCCCTTTCCTCGCTGGTCAGCTGCGATTTTAACCTCTTCTTGGCAGCCGACACGGCGGCGGGCGTGAGTCTTGTCTCGCGGCAGCGGATTCCGCCCGGAAACGCGGCGTGATCGTGACGGGACCGAGCGCGGGAACCCCGGCCGGAACGAGGGTCCGGCCGGGGTTCCCGGGCTGCTTTTCGGCCGTTCTGGGCAGGTACGCGGCAGGCGCGCCGTCGGCGTCCCCGCGCGGCCCGCCGGGTCAGCCGCGGCGCGCCTCCGCGATGCGCTGCTCGGCGATCCTGTCGGCCGCCGCGGCGGGCGGAATCCCATCCGCCTTCGCGCGAGCAAATATGGCGAGCGTGGTGTCGAAAATCTTCGAAGCCTTGGCCTTGCACCGGTCGAAGTCGAAGCCGTGCAGCTCGTCGGCGACCTGGATGACGCCGCCCGCGTTCACCACGTAGTCCGGCGCGTAGAGGATCCCGCGATCGGCGAGGTCCTTCTCGACGCCGGGGTGGGCGAGCTGGTTGTTGGCCGCTCCGCACACCACCGTCGCGGTGAGCACCGGCACGGAGTCGTCGTTCAGGGCGCCGCCGAGCGCGCACGGCGCGTACACGTCGAGGCCCTCGGTGCGGATCAGGGCCTCGGTGTCGGCGACCGCCGTGACCTCGGGGTGCTTGTCGGTGACGCGGCGCACGGACTCCTCGCGGACGTCCGTGATCACGACCTCGGCGCCGTCCTTGAGGAGGTGCTCGACGAGGATGTGCCCGACCTTGCCGACCCCCGCGACGCCGACCTTCCGGCCGCGCAGCGTCGGGTCGCCCCACTGGTGCTGGGCGCTGGCCCGCATGCCCTGGAAGACGCCGAAGGCGGTCAGGACCGAGGAGTCGCCCGCGCCGCCGTTCTCGGGGGAACGGCCGGTCGTCCAGCGGTTCTCGCGCGCCACGACGTCCATGTCCGCCACGTACGTACCGACGTCGCAGGCCGTCACGTAGCGGCCGCCGAGCGAGGCCACGAAGCGACCGTAGGCGAGCAGCAGCTCCTCGCTCTTGATCTTCTCCGGGTCGCCGATGATGACGGCCTTGCCGCCGCCGTGGTCGAGACCGGCCATGGCGTTCTTGTACGACATTCCGCGCGCGAGGTTCAGCGCGTCGGCGACGGCGGCCTCTTCGGTGGCGTACGGGTAGAAGCGCGTGCCGCCGAGGGCCGGGCCCAGGGCGGTGGAGTGGATGGCGATGACGGCCTTGAGGCCGCTGGCACGGTCCTGGCAGAGCACGACTTGTTCGTGGCCACCCTGGTCCGACTGGAACAGGGTGTGCAGGACGCCGTCGGATACATCGGTCACGGTGGTGACTCCCGGTTACGTAGCGGCGGTTGGGCGGGATACCCGTGCGGGTGGCGGGTCCCGGTGGGCATGAGAGTAGAGCCTCCCGGGACCCCTCGCCGCATGGTGCCCGGCATCACTCTGTCCCTTCCGCGAGAGGATCACTCGCCCGGGGTGGAGGGTCGCTGCGCGACGGAGTACGGCGGGCTTCGGCCATGGCACGATTTGCAGTGTTTTCCAGCCGGTAGGCGGGGGAGGGGAGGAGCCGTGCCCAAGGTGTCCTCGGTGGTTGTCCCGTATGCGTCGTACTTGCGCGTGTACGAGCCCCTCGCCGCCTTCCCCGAGCCTGAGCGCACCCACTGGGCGCGCTACGCCCGTCGCGCCGACCGGCCCTCCTACCAGGACGAACTGCGGGGCTCCCTGGCCGATTTGGCGCCCACGCCGCCGATTCCGGTGCCGGTGCACGAGAGTCGGGACGCGTTCGTCGTGGAGAGCGACGGCGTGGTGTGCGTCTGCCCGTGGCGGACCCGGCTGCGCGGCTGGCAGGCCCTCGGCGAGCTGGCGGAGCAGCTGCCGGCGCCGGTCCTGGACGCGGTCCTGCCGCCGGTGGTGCGCCGCCAGGCCGCCGCGGACTACGAGGCCTGGCTCACCGACAACCCCGACGCACGGCCGTGGATCAGGTCGGCGACCTGGCACGTGCCGCTGAACTGGTTCGTCCTGGTCACGGACGAGGAGCGGTTCTACGACAAGGGGTACGGGCACGGGGCGGCCGGGGACGCGGGGGTCCCGGAGGGCGCGGCGGCGCCGGTGCTCCGGTACCGCACGCCGATGGTGCAGGCGCGGCGCCGGGTGGCGCGCGGCCTCAAGGCGCTGCGTGCGGCGATGGACGAGGGGCCGCTCATCGACGGCCTGGTGGACGTGGGCCGGTGGCTTGAGGAGTTCCACCCGCGCTCGCTCGTCGAGCTGGACTACGGCGGCCTGGTGCACGCGCTGCCGGAGGGGATGCTGGACGAGGACCACTCGGCGGCGGACGTGGCCGCCGGGATCGAGGCGCTGCGCGACGGCGACGGGGTGGGCGCCGGTGAGGCGTACGCGCGGCTCGTCGAGCGGTGGCGGGCGGTCCGTGAACGGCAGTTCTCGAACTGATCTCGAACTGACGTCGCTCCTCTTAACACTTCTTTGACCCGTCAACCGGCGCATCCGGGTGCGGTCTGGTGCATCCTGGGCGTTCGCCTGTCCGGCGCGCCATGTCCTGGCGCCGGGACGTAGGTCCCGATCCGGGCCTTTGCCTCAAGCGTGATGGACCGCACTTAACTGACCCTTGCGCCGAACGGCCTTCCTCATGCCAAAATAGGACAAGGAGTCCGGACAGGGCTCCTTCCGTCCAACTAAGGGCGGAATGCTCAGCATTGCACGCTATGGGGGGTCTGTTGACTCCTGATCGCTCTGTGACTGATCGTCACTGTGGCGTGACTGTCCGCTATGGCATGGTCCATCGGCTTCCGTCGCTGATGGACACCTGGGAGGGCAATTCCATCGGTTTGGCCGACGCGGCTGGACGGATGGTGTAGTTGTAGTGCCGAGGACAAGCCGTTCGTCCTATAACCGACTCGACTCGCGTCCGCCATTTCGGGCAACGCGGGTCAAGGTGCAGAATTTAGAGGAATGAACCGAGAAGGTTCGGTTCTCCCGAGGAGGCCGCTCATGACCGCTCGCACCCCTGATGCCGAGCCGCTGCTGACCCCGGCTGAGGTCGCCACGATGTTCCGCGTCGACCCCAAGACGGTCACGCGCTGGGCCAAGGCTGGCAAGCTCACGTCGATTCGCACGCTCGGCGGGCACCGCCGTTACCGCGAGGCCGAGGTTCGCGCTCTGCTTGCGGGCATTCCGCAGCAGCGCAGCGAGGCCTGAGGTACGGCGTTTTTGCAGTAAGCAGTACACATCGGACGAAGAGCACGACCGCTGCCGGGTCCCCCAATCCGGCCGTATCGTCCGACACATAGCTCCACACGACGAGGATCCCGCCCCAACGGGAGCCACGCCTGAGCCACTTGGGTGCGTCGTCGATCGCGCTGGACTCCGCCGGGTCCAGCGCGATTTTGCTGTCCGGGGGTCCCTTTGTGCGCGCTGTTGGGGGCCTCTGTGCGCCGCCTTGTTGATCCCTGAGGGATGCGCTATCGGGCGGTGTGCCAGGTGGTGCAATTGCACATATTAGATTGACCTGTTGTAGGCCAGGGGTAAGTTCCGGAGTTTTTGGAACTCGTTCGGTGACTACCGTCACACGACCCGTATCTTGTTGCTCTCGCCGCTCGTGCGCTAGAGGGGACCAACTCGCCCCGCACGCCAGCTTCCCACTGCGGAGCCGCCGCGCGCCTCGGCTTTGGTCATGCCTTGGGGGGACTTTCGTCCTCGCATTGCCCGGCGGCCTCGCCGGCCTCCCGTGCGTCCGCCGACGGCTCCATCGCGAGCCGCAGGAGCCGGTGGCAGATCGGGCAGTGGCGGGTCAGGTGGCGGTAGCCGGACGCCGCGGAGAGGTGCGCGCGCAGCAAGGCACGGGTCTCGTGTCGTGCGGGTGCGGTCATGAGCCCACCTCCAGAAGAGCGCCGGACCTCCCCGCCCGCCGCCCTGCTGTTTCTGGGGTACCGGGGGAATGTGACGCCGTCAAGACGGCCACCACACGAACGAGCCGCGAGACCCGAACACACCAACCTCCACAGCCACCGATGACGCCGTCACGGCGGGGCGGAAGCGGCCGAGCGGGTGGAGATGCCAGCGAGGGCGGGCAGCAGCCACCGACGGCGCTCAGCCCCCACGAGGGACGCCCACCTCGCGGCGGGGCAGAAACGGGCGGGCGGGTGGGGAAGAAAAACGCGAGCCGCGGCGGCCGCCGACGGCGCTCGGCCCCCGCGAGGGGCGCCCACCCCGCGTGGGACTGGAAACGGGCGGGCGGGTGGGAAAAACAAAGCGGGCCACCCCTTGAAGGGTGGCCCGCTGCGGCGGTCCTGACGGGATTTGAACCCGCGGCCTCCACCTTGACAGGGTGGCGAGCACTCCAAACTGCTCCACAGGACCAGGTTTCGCGGCGCTCATCGTGCGTTGCGCTGCGAGAAGAGACTGTACAGGAGCGCAGGCCAGCGGTCGAACTCACCCTGAGTGCCGACCCGGTTACGGCACCGCCGCGTCGATGGCCTTCACGATCCGCTTGTCGGAGACGGGGAACGCCGTACCGAGGGCGTGCGCGAAGTAGCTGACACGGAGCTCCTCGATCATCCAGCGGATGTCGGTGACCTCCTGCGGCACGGGCCGGCCCGCCGGCAACTGCTCCAGGAGCCACGCGTACTCGTCGCGCATCTCGCGCACCTTCTCCATGCGCGTGGTGTCCCGCTGCGCGTTCCCCGGCATCTGCTGCAGCCGACGGTCGGCGGCGACCATGTAGCGCATCAGGTCGGGCAGGCGCCGGATGCCGGTCGCCGTGACGAAGCCCGGCTTGATCAGGGCGTCGAGCTGCTCCCTGACGTCCGCGAGGTTCGCGAGCAGGGCCGGGCTGCGGGTGGACTTCAGCCGGCGCTCACAGGCCTGCCAGGCGGCCAGGACCTGCTGGACCTGGGCGACCGTCCGCACCGTCGCGTCGACGATCTCGGCGCGCACCTTCTCGTACAGCTTGCGGTACGACTCCTCGTCCCACGCGGGCCCGCCGAAGTCGCCGATCAGCTTGTCCGCGGCGGCGGTCGCGCAGTCGTCGAAGAGGGCCTGCATGGAGCCGTGCGGGTTCGCGGACAGGGCGAGCTTCTGCTGGTTGCTGAGCCTGTCCTGGGCGAACTTGGCCGGGTTCACCGGGATGTTGCGCAGGATGAGGCGCCGCGTGCCCCGCCACATGGCCTCGGCCTGCTCCGCCTCGGTGTCGAAGAGGCGTACGGAGACGGTGTCGCCGTCGTCGACCAGGGCCGGGTAGGCCTTCACGGGCTGACCGGCCCGCCGGGTCTCGAAGACGCGCGAGAGGGTGCCTATCGTCCAGTCCGTGAGCCCCGACCGCTCCACGGACTCCCCGCCGGACCGCTCGGCCGTCGCGGCGGCCGCCTGCGACAGGGCCTTGCGGGCCTTCGGCTTGAGCCGGAGCTTCAGCGCCTCCAAGTCCTTGTCCTCGGCGAGCTTGCGGCGCCGCTCGTCGGTGACCCGGAACGTGATCTTCAGATGGTCCGGCACGCGGCTCAGGTCGAAGTCGTCGGCGCCCACCGGCACGCCGACCATCTTCTGCAGCTCGCGCCCCAGCGTGACGTGCAGCGGCTCCTGCAGGGGCGTGGCCCGCTTCAGGAACTCCTTGGCGTAGTTGGGCGCCGGGACGTAGTGCCGGCGGATCGGCTTCGGCAGGGAGCGGATCAGCTCCGTCACGACCTCCTCGCGCAGGCCGGGGATCTGCCAGTCGAAGCCGTCGGCCGACACCTGGTTGAGCACCTGGAGCGGGATGTGGACGGTCACGCCGTCCGCGTCCGCGCCCGGCTCGAACTGGTACGTCACCCTGAACTTCAGCGGCCCCTGCCGCCACGAGTCCGGGTAGTCGTCCTTCGACACGTCGCCCGCGCGCTCGTTGATGAGCATCGACCGCTCGAAGTCGAGCAGCTCCGGCTCCTCGTGGCGCTTCTTCTTCCACCACGAGTCGAAGTGCGCCCCGGACACCACGTGCTCGGGCACCCGCTGGTCGTAGAAGTCGAAGAGCGTCTCGTCGTCGACGAGGATGTCGCGGCGCCGCGCGCGGTGCTCCAGCTCCTCGACCTCCGTGAGCAGCTTGCGGTTGTCGGCGAAGAACTTGTGGTGCGTACGCCAGTCGCCCTCGACCAGCGCGTTGCGGATGAAAAGGTCGCGGGAGACCTCGGGGTCGATCCGGCCGTAGTTCACCTTGCGGTCGGTGACGAGCGGGACGCCGTACAGCGTCACCTTCTCGTACGCCATGACGGCCGCCTGGTCCTTCTCCCAGTGCGGCTCGCTGTAGGTGCGCTTGAGCAGGTGCTGGGCGAGCGGCTCGACCCACTCCGGCTCGATCTTCGCGTTCACGCGGGCCCACAGGCGCGACGTCTCCACGAGCTCGGCCGACATGACGAACCGCGGCGGCTTCTTGAACAGGGCGGATCCCGGGAAGATCGCGAACTTGGCGCTGCGGGCGCCCAGGTACTCGTTCTTCGCGCCGTCCTTCACGTCCTTCATGCCGACGTGGCTGAGCAGTCCGGCGAGGAGCGAGACATGGACCTGCTGGTCGGGGGCGTCGTCCTCGTTCAGATGGATGCCCATCTGCTTGGCGACCGTGCGCAGCTGCGTATAGATGTCCTGCCACTCGCGGATCCGCAGGAAGTTCAGGAACTCCCGTTTGCACATGCGGCGGAACGCGGAGGAGCCGAGCGTCTTCTGCTGCTCGCGCACATAGCGCCACAGGTTGAGGTACGCGAGGAAGTCGGACGTCTCGTCCTTGAAGCGGGCGTGCTGCTGGTCGGCCTGCGTCTGCTTGTCGGCGGGGCGCTCGCGCGGGTCCTGGATGGACAGGGCGGCGGCGATCACCATGACCTCGCGCACGCAGCCGTTCTTGTCGGCCTCCAGGACCATCCGGGCCATGCGCGGGTCCACGGGGAGCTGGGCCAGCTTGCGGCCCTGCTGCGTGAGGCGCTTGCGCACGTCCTTCTGCGTGGGGTCGAGCGCGCCGAGCTCCTGGAGGAGCTGGACGCCGTCCCGGATGTTGCGGTGGTCCGGCGGGTCGATGAACGGGAACTTCTCGATGTCGCCGAGCCCGGCCGCGGTCATCTGCAGGATGACGGAGGCCAGGTTCGTACGGAGGATCTCCGCGTCCGTGAACTCGGGCCGGGCGAGGAAGTCGTCCTCGGAGTAGAGCCGGATGCAGATGCCGTCCGACGTACGGCCGCAGCGGCCCTTGCGCTGGTTGGCGCTGGCCTGCGAGACCGGCTCGATGGGCAGGCGCTGCACCTTCGTGCGGTGGCTGTACCGGGAGATGCGGGCCGTGCCCGGGTCGATGACGTACTTGATGCCCGGGACGGTCAGCGAGGTCTCGGCGACGTTCGTGGCGAGCACGATCCGTCTGCCCGTGTGCGGCTGGAACACGCGGTGCTGCTCGGCGTGCGACAGCCGCGCGTACAGCGGAAGCACCTCAGTGAACTTGTACTTCTTCTTCTCCAGCGCGTCCGCCGTGTCGCGGATCTCGCGCTCGCCGGAGAGGAAGACGAGGATGTCGCCCTTGCCCTCGCCCTGGAGCTCCTCGACGGCGTCCGTGATCGCGGTGATCTGGTCGCGGTCCGGGTCGTCGCCCTCCTCCTCCAGGAGCGGGCGGTAGCGCACCTCCACCGGGTACGTGCGCCCGCTGACCTCGACGATCGGGGCGTCGCCGAAGTGCCGCGAGAACCGCTCGGGGTCGATGGTCGCGGAGGTGATGACCACCTTCAGGTCCGGGCGCTTGGGCAGCAGCTGCGCCAGATAACCGAGCAGGAAGTCGATGTTGAGGCTGCGCTCGTGGGCCTCGTCGATGATGAGCGTGTCGTACGCGCGCAGCTCGCGGTCCGTCTGGATCTCGGCGAGCAGGATGCCGTCCGTCATCAGCTTCACGTACGTGCCGCCGCTCACCTGGTCGGTGAAGCGGACCTTCCAGCCGACGGCCTCGCCGAGCGGAGTGCTCAGCTCATCGGCGACGCGCTCGGCGACCGTGCGGGCGGCGATGCGGCGCGGCTGCGTATGCCCGATCAGGCCGCGGACGCCCCGGCCGAGCTCCAGGCAGATCTTGGGGATCTGCGTGGTCTTGCCGGAGCCGGTCTCGCCCGCGACGATCACGACCTGGTGGTCGCGGATCGCCTCGAGGATCTCGTCCTTCTTCTGGCTGACCGGAAGCTGCTCCGGGTACGTGATCGCGGGCACGCCGTCCGCGCGGCCCGCCATCCTGGCCTCGGCCTTCTCGACGTCCTGCGCGATCTCGTCGAGGACGGCGGCACGGGCCTCGGGCTTGCGGATCCGGCGCGCACCTTCGAGCCGCCGGCCGATGCGGTGCTCATCGCGCAGCGAGAGCGCCGTCAGGCGGGTGGCGAGGGCGTCGAGGGTGAGGGCGGGCTGCGTAGACATACGCGGTCCAGGATCTCACCCGGCCCGCGAAGGTGGCGAACCGATTTCCCGGGGCGAGCCCTGCGGCACGTACCATTCCGGGCATGTTGTCCCGAGCGCGTACGCGGTGGTGCCCCTTGGTGGCGCTGCTGCTCGTGGTGCTCGGGGCGCTGTGCGGGCCCGCGGCCGCCGCCGAGCGGTCGACACCTCCCGCCGCGCCGGCCGCGCCCGCCGCTGCCGCCGCGCCGTTCGTCCAGGGCGCCGACGGGCACGGGGTGCCCGGCTGCGGTCAGGGCGGTGACCAGGACCTCGGGCAGCGGCCCGCCGTGCCGCCGCGCCCCGGTCCCTCGTACGAACTGCCGCTCGCGCCGTACGACGTCCGTGCCCAGGCCGGCGTCTGGGGCGCCGACCAGGCCGTGCACGCCGCCGCGTGTGCGCTGCGCGCGCCCCCGCCGCTCGTGCCGCCCTCGCCGGTGGACCTCTCCGTTCTGCGTGTGTAGGGGACCCCTGTCTCAGGGGTCCCTCATCGCCGTACGCAACATACGCAACAGGAGAAGCGCATCACCATGTCCGTCGCACGCAAGAAGAAGAACGTCGCGATCATCGCCGCCGTGGCCGTCGCCGCCGGAGCGCTCGGCGTCGCCTCGTACACCGCCACCAAGCCGGACGACTCGTCGTCCGTCGCCTCCGTCGACAAGGGCGGCAAGGGCGGCAACGGGGACAAGGGGGACAAGGGTTCCGACGCCGCCGCGCCGCAGCAGGGCGTCTACCCCGAGCTGGAGAAGTTCGCCCGCCGCGACGCCAAGGACCCGCTCGCGCAGGGCCGCGCCGACGCGCCCGTCGTCATGGTCGAGTTCGCGGACTTCAAGTGCGGCTTCTGCGGGAAGTTCGCCCGCGACACCGAGCCGGACCTGGTGAAGAAGTACGTCGACAACGGCACCCTGCGCATCGAGTGGCGCAACTTCCCGATCTTCGGCGAGGACTCGGAGCGGGCCGCGCGCGGCGCCTGGGCGGCGGGCCGGCAGGGCAGGTTCTGGGAGTTCCACGAGGCCGCGTACGCGGACGGCGCCAAGGAGAAGGGCTTCGGTGACGGGCGCCTCAAGGAGCTCGCGCGCGAGGCCGGGGTCAAGAACGTCGAGCGCTTCGTCCGCGACGCCGACAGCGCCGCGGCGAAGGCGGCCGTGAAGAAGGACCAGGACGCGGGCTACCAGCTCGGCGCCACGTCCACGCCGTCGTTCCTGATCAACGGGCGGCCCATCGCGGGGGCGCAGCCGGCGTCGGTGTTCGAGCAGGCCATCGAGGCGGCATCCAAGGCCGCGCCCGGCAAGGGCGGCGAGAAGTGACCGCCGACGTCGGGTACTTCGCCGCCTTCCTCGCCGGTCTCCTCGCCCTCGTCAGCCCGTGCAGCGCGCTGCTGCTTCCCGCGTTCTTCGCGTACTCCATCGACTCCACCTCGCGGCTGCTCGCCCGCACCGGGATCTTCTACGCCGGGCTCGCCACGACGCTCGTACCGCTCGGCGTCGCCGGGTCCACCGCGGGGCGCTTCTTCTTCGGGCACCGCGAGCAGCTGGTGTTCTGGGCGGGCTGGCTGATCATCGCGCTCGGCGTCGCCCAGGTGGTGGGCCTCGGCTTCGCCTCCCGGCGCCTGGCCGAGTTGTCCGGGCGCATCCGGCCCACGACGGCGGTGTCGGTGTACGCGCTCGGGGCGGTGTACGGGTTCGCCGGGTTCTGCGCCGGGCCGATCCTCGGCAGCGTGCTGACCGTCGCGGCGTACAGCGGGAGTCCGGTGTACGGGGGTGCGCTGCTCGCGGTGTACGCCCTGGGCATGGCGGTGCCGCTGTTCGTCCTCGCGGTGCTGTGGGAGCGGTTCGACCTGGGGCGGCGGCGGTGGCTGCGGGGGCGCGCGTTCCGCGTCGGCCGTTTCGAGCTGCACACCACGTCGCTCCTCTCCGGGCTCTTCTTCGTCCTGCTCGGCTCGCTCTTCCTGCTGTACGACGGCGCGGCGGCGCTGCCCGCGCCGGTCGACGAGGACGATTCCTTCGCCGTGCAGGAGTGGGTGGGACGGTTCGACGGGGTGCCGGACTGGGTGGTCCTGGTCGGGGTGGTCGCGGTGGTGGCGGGGGTGACGCTGGCGCGGCGCGCTCGCCGCTGAACGGGTCCTTTCCCGCCCGCCCGCCCGTTTCCAGTCGGACGGAGGGCGGGCGCCCCTGGTGCGGGGTTTCCCG
>NZ_JBHYJH010000172.1:0-19184 GCF_042740445.1 Streptomyces sp. NPDC059003
CCCCCGCGGCGGAGCCGCAAATCGACACAGCCGGGAAGGGGCGGGTCTGGGGCGCACCGCGAGGAACGGCTACAGCACCCGCAGCACCCGCCGCGCCACCTCCCGCCCGATCGGCAGGGAGGCCGTCGCCGCGGGCGAAGGCGCGTTCAGCACGTGCACGGCCCGCGCCCCCTCCCGGATGAGGAAGTCATCGACGAGCGTGCCGTCCCGCAGGACGGCCTGGGCCCGCACCCCCGCCTCCGCAGGCACCAGATCCTCGGCCCGCACCCCGGGCAGCAGCCTCCGCACGGCCTCCGTGAACGCCTCCTTGGACAGCGACCGCCGCAGCTCCCCGGCCCCGTACCGCCAGTGCTGCCGGGCTATGTGCCAGGCCCCCGGCCAGGCAAGCGTGCGGGCGAGCTCCCGGGGCCGCACCACCGACCAGCCGTACCCCTCGCGGGCGAGCGCGGGCACCGCGTTCGGCCCGACGTGGACGCCGCCGTCGACGCCGCGCGTGAGGTGGACGCCGAGGAAGGGGAAGGCCGGGTCCGGCACCGGATAGACGAGGCCGCGGACGAGCTCGGGCCGCGCGAGGGTGAAGTACTCCCCGCGGAAGGGCACGATCCGCATGGCGGGGTCGTCGCCGGTGAGGCGGGCGAGCTCGTCGCAGTAGAGCCCGGCGCAGTTCACCAGGACCTTGCCGCGGACGACGTCCCCGCGGGCCGTGCGGACGGCGACGCCGCGGTCGGGGCGCCGGTCGACGCGGACCACCTCCGCGTCGTACCGCACCTCGACTCCGGAGGTGCGGGCGAGCTGCTCGGCGACCGCGCCGTAGTCGCAGATGCCGGTGGTGCCGACGTGGATGGCGGCGAGGCCGCGCACGTCCGGCTCGTACGCGGCGATCTGGGCGGGGCCGAGCTCGCGCACCGGGATGCCGTTCTCCCGGCCGCGCTGGACGAGGGCGTGCAGGCGGGGCAGCTCGGCGCGCTCGGTGGCGACGATGAGCTTGCCGGTGACCTCGTGCGCGATGCCGTACTCCGCGCAGAACTTGACCATCTCGGCGGCGCCGCGCACGGCGAAGCGCGCCTTCAGGGAGCCGGGGCGGTAGTAGATCCCGCTGTGGATCACGCCGCTGTTCCTGCCGGTCTGGTGGCGGGCGGGGCCCGGCTCCTTCTCCAGGACGGTGACCCGGGTCCCGGGAGCGGCCCGGGTGAGGGCATACGCGGCCGACAACCCGACGATCCCGCCCCCGACGACGAGCACGTCACAGTCGTACGACACAGCCATCACCCTTCACCTCCCACCCCCGATACTGCCCTGCACCACTGACAACGCCGCCAAACCTGTGGATGGGCGCGGAAGAACCGCCGACGAACCACAGGCGAACGCCGGCCCGGCCTAGGCGGGCGCGACGAGCAGCGGCCGGGCCCGCTCCCGCAGCTCCACGACCCGTGGCTCGTCGCCGTACGGCTCCAGGCGGTGCAGCAGGTCCTTCACGTACTCCGTGGTGCGCGCGGAGGAGATGCGTCCGGCGACCTCGACGGCTCGTGTGCCCTGGGCGCAGGCCGCGTCCAGGTTGCCGGACTCCAGCTCGGCGACGGCGGAGACGACGAGGCGTAAGCCGTGGGAGCGGACGAACTCCTCGGTGGGCCGGGAGAGGGCCTGCTCGGTGAAGCGGCGGACCTGGCGGGGCGCCTTCAGGTCGCGGTAGCACTCGGCGGCGTCGGCGGCGAACCGGTCGTAGCCGTAGAAGCCGAGCCAGGAGGGGTCGTGGTCCCCGTCGCGGGCCCGCTCGAGCCAGCCTTCGGCGGCCCGCAGCGCCGCGCCCGCGGCCGGGGCGTCGTTGGCACGCGCGTGTGCGCGGGCCTCGACGAGCCGGAAGAAGCTCATGGTGCGCGCGGTGGCGAGGCCGCGGTTGCGCTCCAGGGCTGCCTGCGCGAGGTCGACGCCCTCGTCCCCGAAGCCGCGGTACGTCGCCTGGAGGGACATGGAAGCCAGGACGTATCCCCCCAGGGGCACGTCGGCTGCCGCGCGGGCGAGCCGCAGGGCCTGGATGTAGTACCGCTGCGCGGCCTCCTGCTGTCCCGTGTCGAAGGCCATCCAGCCGGCGAGCCGGGTCAGTTCGGCGGTCGCTCCGAAGAGCGCGCGGCCCACCTCGTCGGAGTACGAGCCGAGGAGCAGCGGCGCGGCCTCGACCCGCAGGCACTCGGGGACCATCGACGAACGCCAGTCGCCGCCGCCGTACTTGGAGTCCCAGCGCCGCGCGTCCTCGGCGGCCTCCCGCAGTTTCAGTACGTCGCTGTGGCCGACCTTCATCGGGGCGGCGCCGTCGTCCGCCTTGGCCACGTCCCGCGGCCCGGAGTGGGTGGCGTCGCGCGCGACGGAGCTGTCGGCCGGGGTTATGAGCCAGCGGGACGCGGGCGTCGCGTACGCGCTGACGGCGAAGGAGCCCGCGAGGGACTGCCAGATGCCGCCGCCGCCCGCGCGGCGGCCCGCCAGGTCGAGGCGGTACAGCTCGGTGGCCGACTTCACGGCCGCGCCCACGTCGCGCGGGAAGGCGAGGCCCACTTCGGGCGCCGGGTCCGCGTCGGCGAGGCCGATCTCGTGCAGCGGCACGGGGCGGCCGAGCTTCTGCCCGATGGCGGCGGCGATGAGGTGCGGGGCGGCGCCCTGCGGCACCATGCCCTTGGACACCCATCGGGCCACCGACGTCTTGTCGTAGCGTAGGGTCAACCCGCGTTGCGCACCGAGGTCGTTGACCCGGCGGGCCAGGCCCGCGTTGCTGATTCCCGCGAGGGCGAGAACGGTGCCGAGCTTTTCGTTCGGCCCGCGTTGCTCCCTGGACATACGCCCACCCCTCGACACAGACGGCTGCCGGGCAGTGGTTTCGACCGCACGGCATTCCTGCCGTGTTCCCCCCGGGGGCGTTGTCGTGGGGTCTCGGGCCGTGGGCGGGTCGCGCCGTGGCCCGGATCACCGGCCGCAAGAGCGCGTGGCCGAGCCCCCAGGTATATGCCTCCGCGAAAACATCAGCACACCCAGCGTAGTTCGGTGAATCCCAAGCGTTAAGAGGCACAGTTCCGGATGGCGAGATTGTTGTCCGTACGGAGGTGCGGCGAGCTCGGAGCGTGCTCCCGTTGTGTGGCCGTGCGCCCGTGCGTGCGCTCTTCTCCGGCCAACTGACGGGCGTTTCCATGGGTGATGCGTGGGTCGGCCCGCTGCGCTGGAGTCAGCGGGCTGGGGGACACCGCCGCCTCCATCCCCGCGGGCGGCGGACCGGTCCGGGAGGCGAACTGCCGCCTCCCGGGCTGTGCGTGGGTGTCGCGGCGCGGTGGGGCGTGTTCGGCCATGGCCATTTTGGCCGAAAATCGATGCCGCTGTACGCCCCTTGCGCACCCCTGAAGCGGCGCCGTTCGCGCGGACCTGGTAGGGCGCCGCCCATGGTTTCTCCGTCAACGGCCTGTCGATGGCTGCCGCATGGCTGCTCCATGGCGGCGGCGTCCCCTGGAGATGGCCAGGCGCCAACTGTCGGCACTCAACGGCGCATTCGACGGCGCGGGCGCCCTCGACACCCCTCCCGCACGCCTCCTTCGTGGCAGCATGGGTCCCCAGTCCCTCGGTTATATGGGTGCACTGGCCCTCGGATACGGGGTGCACTGGTTGTCCACAGCCTGTGGAGGCGGCGATGCGGTGGTTGGTGGGGTGGAGCAGTACCACCACGAGGCCCTCAGCCGCCGTCGGCACGGCCGGGGCCACCGGTGACGACGGTGAAACGGTCCACCCCGTAGGGTCCCAACTCCTGTGGGGCGACCCGGATCCACTGTGGGCGGTCGGCGACTGGCGCGCCGACGAGGTGCGCACCGTCAAGGCCGACGAGCAGACCCGCATCGCCGTGCTCGGCACCTGCGGCGCCACCGACGAGGAGCTCAGAGTCAGCCTGTTCGCCGCCCGCGGCGGCGCGCTGCGGCACCTCACGGCGTGGCCCGGCAGCTACACGGCGGTCGTCCAGGTCGGCCGCCGCGTCATGATCGCCGGTGATCTCGCGGGCGCCCGGCCCGTGTTCTACACCCCCTGGGCGGGCGGCACGGCGTTCGCCACGGCCGCCCTGCCGCTCGCCGACCTCATCGAGGCCCACCTGGACATCGGCCACCTCGCGGCGCTCCTCGCCGCCCCCGACGTACCGGAGGCCCTGCACGACTCGACGCCCTACCAGGGTGTGCGTCGCGTGCCCCCGGGGCACGCGCTCGTCCTCCGCGCGGGAGCACGGGAGATCGCCGGGTACGAACCCGTCGCCTCCCTCGCCGTCGCGGCGCCCGCGGCCGACGAGGCCGGCGCGGTGGACGGCGTCCGCGACGCCCTCGTAGAGGCCGTACGCGCCCGCCTGCGGGCCCCGCGGCACGTGCCCGGCACGGACATCGACCCCGGCCCCGTCCCCGGCATGGGGCCCGCCGAGCGGCGCGCCGCCCGCGGCATGCCGGTCCCCGGGATCGGCGCCGACCTCTCCGGAGGGCCCGCGTCCGGCACGCTCGCCCTCCTCGCGGCCGGCCTGCCCGGCATGCCCGGCACGGTCCTCGGCCACGGCACCGGCGCCGGTGAGCGCCTGGTCGCCGTCACCTTCAACGACCTCGCCACCGGAGGCAGGGAGGCCGAGATCGAGCGCGCGGGCGCTATCGCCGCCAACCCGCGCCTGCACCACGTCGTCGTCGCCGGAGGCGAGGAAGTCCTGCCGTACGCCGATCTGGACGTGCCCCTCACCGACGAGCCGAGCGGTGTGCTCGTCGCCGCCCAGCGCCACCGGGCCCGGCTCGCCGCGGGCAGCGCCGACCACTTCACCGGCTACGGCGCACGGCAGGTGCTCGACGCCCATCCGGCGCGCCTCGCCGACCTCCTGATGGATCGCAAACGGCGTCACCTGGTGCGGCCGGTGACCGCACTCGCGAAGGCCGAGGGGTCCGTCATGGTCCCCGCGCGCGTGTACGGCGCCGCCCGGCGCCTCGCCCGCACCGCCCACCGCGCGGGCGTCGAGACGCTCGCCGACCGGCTCCTGCACCGCCACTTCGAAGAGCCCGGCGGCGCGGTCGGGGCCTCCCTGGCCGCGCTCGCCTGGGCCAGACCGGGGCCTGCCGCGCGCTGGCTGACCGGTGAGGCCCTCGCAGAAGTATCGGTTCGCCTTCAGGAGACGACGACCCGGCCGGGGCCCGGACCCGGGCAGCGGCCCGGCGAGTTCCGCGCCCGTGCGGCACTCTTCCGGCACGCCGCGGACCTGCGCGTCCTGGAGCAGGCCGCCGAGGTCCGCTTCCAGCGCCTGCACGCGCCGTTCCTCGACAACCAGGTCGTCCGCGCGTGCCGGGCCCTGCCCGAGGCCCTGCGGGTACGTCCCGGGGCCCGCGCGGACATCCTCCGCACCGTCCTCGAAGGCGCCGGCGTCACCGAACTCCCGCCCGGCTGGGGCGCCCCCTCCCACGCCTCGTCCGCGGCCGCCGCGCGCACCGGGCTCCGCGTGGCGGTGGACGGCCTCGTCGGGCTCTTCGACACGCCCCTGCTCGCCCAGGCGGGCCTCGTCGAGGCGCGCGTCGTCCGCAAGGCGCTGCGCGCGGCGGCCGACGGTGCGCAGGTTCCCCTCGACGGGCTCGCCGACCTCGTCTCCGTGGAGCTGTGGCTACGGCGGCTGCTGGCGCGGCGCGGAACGTGCTGGACGGGGACGCCGGCTCGGCAGCGGGCCGTGCCTACGGGGTCGGTGGTGCCGCAGCGGGGGGTGTTGGGGGAGGGGAGAGCCACGCAGTCGCTCCCGCGCTAGCCGTTCCGAGGGTTCCTCTCCCACCCGCCCGTTTCTGCCCCCGTGCGGGGTGGGCGCTCCCGGTGGGGGCCTGTTCGCCGACGGCGCCCGTCGCTACTGCGGTGCCTTTCCCACCCGCCCGCCCGTTTCCACCCCTGCGTGGGGTGGGTGCCTCTGGTGGGGGCTGCTCGGTATCGGCGGCTGCGGCTCTCCGTCGCTGCCGCGGTGTCTTTGCCGCCTGCCTGCCTGTTTCTGGTTCTGCGTGGGGTGGGTGCCTCTGGTGGGGGCTGCTCGGTATCGGCGGCTGCGGCTCTCCGTCGCTACTGCGGTGTCTTTGCCGCCTGCCTGCCTGTTTCTGGCTCTGCGTGGGGTGGGCGCCTCTAGTCGGAGCTGCTCGGCGTCCGCGGCTGCGGGTTTTCGCCGCTGTTGCGGCGGGTGCCGTTCCTGCCCGCCTGTTCGTTTCTGCCATGCCGCAGGGTGGACGATCCCAGCGGGACTGACCCGCCATCGGCGGCTGCGGGTTCTCGCCGTCGTCGCGGCGGATGCCTTCCCACCCACCCGCCCGCCCGTCCGTTTCTGCCTCCCACACGGTGGGGTGGTCCGCTGTCGGCGGCTGCGGGCGCCGCCGCTCCCGCCGCGAACCCCCTTCCCGTCCGCCGGGGAACGCCCCCGCGGGGACCGGTCGTCATCGGCGGCCCCCCTCATCCCCGACCCCCCCAATTCCCATCTCCCCGCCACCACCCAGCCCACCTCCGGCGCCCCGCCCACCACCGTTCTTGCCATCCATCCCACCGCCTCATCACGCTCATCCCACCCCCGCCCGCCCCCTCTCACCCGCCCGCCCATGGACAGTCACCCATGGGTGGGCGGGCGGGAGATGCCGCCGCGGTAGTGGCGGGACGTGCGGGCAGGGGCGGGCCGGGGAGAAAACGGTCCGGCGGGTGGGGTGGTGACGAGCCAGAATGAGGCCGTGCGGTATCGAATTCTGGGCGCCACGGAGGCGTACGACGACGAGGGGACCCCACTCCCGGTGGGAGGCCCCCGCTTGCGCGCGCTCCTCGCGGCCCTGGCCCTGGAAGCCGACCGCACGGTCCCCGTGGACACCCTCATCGACGACATCTGGGCAGGCGCCCCGCCAGCAGACGCCCCGGCAGCCCTCCAGGCCCTCGTCGGCCGCCTCCGCCGCGCCCTCGGCCGGGACGCCATCGCGTCGGACCCGGGCGGCTACCGCCTCACCACCGACCCCGACACCGTGGACCTGCACCGCTTCGAACGCCTGGCCCGCGAGGGCGCCGCCGCCCTCGACCGCGGCGACCCCGCGTCGGCCGCCCGCACCCTGCGCGAGGCCCTGGCCCTGTGGCGCGGCCCGGCCCTCGCGGACCTGCCGGACCGAAGCGCGGCGACCCGCCCCGAGGCGCGGCGCGACGAGGCCGCCCGCGCGCGGGTCGAGGCCGAGCTGCTCCTTGGGCACGCCGCGGACGTCGTACCGGAGTTGAAGGAGCTGACGACGGCCCAGCCGTACGACGAGGCGCTGCACGCCCTGCTCATCCGCGCGTTGCGGGACGCGGGCCGCGGCGCGGACGCCCTCGCGGCGTACGAGGAGGCGCGCCGCACCCTCGCCGAGGGGCTCGGCGCCGACCCGGGCCCGGAACTGCGCGCGCTGCACGCGGAGTTGCTCGCCTCGCCGGGGCCCGACGCCCACCCGCGTGAACCGGACCGGCCGGACGCCGTCCGACACCCCCACAGGGAGCGGAAGGGGAACCTCCGGCCCCGTCTGACGTCTTTCGTCGGGCGGGAACCCGAGCTCGCCGCCATTCGTTCCACCATGCGACGAGCCCGCCTGGTCACACTCACCGGACCGGGCGGCTCCGGCAAGACCCGCCTCGCCGAGGAAGCCGCCGCCGGGCATCCGAGCGCGTGGCTGGCCGAGCTCGCCCCGCTCGACCGGCCGGAGGCGGTGCCCGGTGCCGTCGTCAGCGCCCTCGGCCTGCGCGAGACCGTGCTGATGACCAGCGAGCTGACGGCACCACAGGAGGACCCGGTCGCCCTCCTGGTCGAGTACTGCGCCCCGCGCAGCCTGCTGCTGATCCTTGACAACTGCGAGCATGTCATCGGCGCCGCCGCCGACCTCGCCGAGACCCTCCTCACCCACTGCCCGGGTCTCACCATCGTCGCGACCAGCCGCGAACCGCTGGGCGTGCCGGGCGAGTCCGTGCGCCCGGTCGAGCCGCTGCCGCCCGACCCGGCGCACCGCCTGTTCGCCGAGCGGGCCGCGGCCGTGCGCCCCGGCTTCGACGCGGAGCAGGACGCCGCGGCCGTCGACGAGATCTGCCGCCGCCTCGACGGCCTGCCGCTGGCCATCGAGCTGGCCGCCGCCCGCCTGCGGCTGCTCACGCCCCGGCAGATCGCCGACCGCCTGGACGACCGCTTCCGCCTGCTGACCAGCGGTGCGCGCACGGTCCTGCCCCGCCAGCAGACCCTGCGGGCCGTCGTCGACTGGTCCTGGGACCTGCTCGACGACGCCGAGCGCACCGTCCTGCGCGAGGTGTCCGTCTTCGCGGGCGGCTGGGACCTGGAGGCCGCCGAGGCCGTCTGCACCGGCCCGGCCGCCGACCTCGTCGGCGCCCTCGTGGACAAGTCCCTCGTCGTCGCCACGCCCTGTTCCCGCCCCGAGGACGGCGGCATGCGGTACCGCATGCTGGAGACCATCCACGAGTACGCGTCCGAGCGCGCCGCCGAGGTCCCCGGCCTGCGCGCGGACGCCGAGCACCGCCACGGCGCGTATCTGCGCGCGCTCGTGGAGCGCGCCGAGCCGCTGCTGCGCTCCCGGGAGCAGCTGCCGTGGATCCGCCGCCTGGAGACCGAGCTCGACAACATCCGCGCGGCCCTGCAGCGCGCCCTGGAGGCCCGCGACGAGGAGCGGGCCGTCGCGCTCGCCCTCGGCATGGGCTGGTTCTGGTGGCTGCGTAACTTCCGCAAGGAGGGCTCGGACTGGGTCACCCGAGTCCTCGCCCTGCCCCTGCCCCTGCCACCGGACACGGACCTGGACACGGACACGGACCCGGGCATGCCCCCGCACCCGGCCCCCGACAGCCGTCCCGACTCGGACCCGGCGGGGTCGCCGCTCGCCGCGGGGGCCCTGAGCCTGGACGCCGTGCTCGCGGACGAGGACGACCCGCTGTTCTGGCCACGGATGTCCCTGCGGATGCTGCACCTGTTCCTGACGGTGGAGGCCCGGCCGTCGGACGTTCTCGGCGACGGCCGCGACCGGGACTACATCACCCGGGTGCGGGACGCCTTCGCGCGGCCCGTGCCCGCGAGCGGCCGCTTCCCGGGCCTCGTATGGCCGTTCACGCTGTACTTCATCGACGAGGGCGTCCGCGTGCTGCCGTACCTGGACCAGGCGGTCGCCAACTGCCGCCGCTTCGGCGGCGACTGGGAGGTGGCGATCACGCTGATGTTCCGCGCGCACACGGCCATCGACCAGCCCGGCAACCTCGCCGGTGTCGACGACGACCTGGCCGAGCTGCGTGAGCTGAGCGGACGCGTGGGCGACCGCTGGCTGCGCGCGCAGGTGTGCAGCGCGTCGGGCGAGGCCGCGATGGTGCGCTGCAGCCACCGGGAGGCACGGGCCCAGTACGAGGAGGCGCTGCGGCTCGCGTACGAGGTGGGGGCGTACGCGGAGACGCCGTTCCTGCTCGCCCGGCTCGCCGAGATCGCCTACCGCGAGGGCGACCGTGATCTTGCCGTGAAGGGCTTGGACGAGGCGAGCGTCGAGTCCGAGCGGTACGGCGTGACGGACTCCCGTGCGTTCGTCCGGCTGATGCGTGCCGAGATCGCGCTCGGCGACGGCGACGCGGTGCAGGCCCGGGTCGAGTGCGACGCCGCCCGCGCCGAGGCGCGGCGCGGCACGATGCCGCCGCAGTTCGACGCGGCCGTCGGGGGTGTGGAGGCGCGGATCGTCGCCGTCGAGTCCGGCCCGGAGGCGGGGCTCGCGATCCTCGCCGACGTGCTGCGGCTCGCGCTGCGCACCCACTGTTCGGAGGCCGTCACGGCGTCCCTGGTGGACGCCGCCGCCCTCCTCCACCTCCGCCTCGGCGACCACGCCCGCGCCACCCGTCTGCTGGCCGCGGCCACGGCGTGGCGCGGCGGCCACGAGCGCCCCCTGCCGGACCGCACCACCGCCGAACACATCCAACGCGAAGCCGCGGCAGCCCTCGGCGACCGGACCTACACCCAGGAACACACCAAGGGCACGACCCTGACAACCCCCCAAGTCCTGGCAGAACTCACACCCTCCACCCGTCCCTAGCGACGGGAAGTCCGCAGCCGCCGACGGCGAACAACCCCCACGAGGGGCGCCTCGCCCACCCCATGCACCGCCGACGGCTACGCGCAGCGGAATCGCGACCGGGCCCAGTCCGCCAGCATCCCCCCGTCAAACGGCGTATGCGGCTCGACGACGAGGCGAATCGTCTTGCGCCCGGTCAGCCCGACCCGCACGGGCACGGCCCGCTGCCCCCCCTTCACGAACGGCGAACGCCACAACCGCACCCCGTCCCCGTACACGGAGAACCGCACCTTGCCAAGACCGAGCGTCATGTCGTCGACGCCGACGAGCGCCTCGTACGAGGAGCACTTGCGGTTGAGGTCGATGGTGACGGAGGACTTGCCGTGGACGGTCACCCCGTGGGTGTGCCGCTCGTCCCCGATGGACAGGCCCCAGCGCTGCCACACCCAGCTGCTCTCGCCGAGGCGCATTTCGGGCTTGGTGCCGTCGCCGGTGAGGCCGTACTCCAGCTCGTTCAGCTGGAAGTCCCTCGGCGCGGGCGGTGGCGGTGGCGTGGGCCGCGGCGGCGTGGGGCGCGGAGGGGCGGGCGGCTTCGGCTTCGGCGGCGCGGGCGGCTTCGGCTTGGGCGCCGGCTTCGGCGGCTTGGGCTTGGGCTTGGGAGCCGGCGGCTTGGGCGCGGGCTTCGGCGGCGGCTTCGGCTTGGCCGCGGGCGGCCGTGGCGCCGGGGCGGGCGGCTTGGGCTCGGGCGCGGGCTTCGACGGCTTCGGCACGCGCGGTTCGACGGGCGCGAGGGAGGGGGTTTCGTGCCTGGTCGGGGCGGCCTTCGGCGGCTCCTTGTCGTCGCCGCCGGCGAGCGCGAGGGCCAGACCGACCCCGGCCGCGACGACGACGCCCGCCGCGATACCGATCTTCGCCGGCGCGCCGAGACCCTCGGACGCTGCGGCGCCCCCGGCTCCGGCGCTCCCGGCCGACCCGCCGCCCGCCGCCGCGCCCGCGGCCCCCGCCGCACCGGCGCCCGCGACACCGCCGCCGACGATGGCGGCCACCTTGGCGTACCCGGCGGCACCGAACCAGCCGATGACGGCGATCGGTACGACGGCGGGGATGCCGCTGGCGACTTCCTTGATCTGGCCCGCGGCGAGGCGGCACTTGGCGCACTCCTCCAGGTGCTTGCGCAGGCCGCGCTCGGCGCGGGTGCGCAGGCCGCCGCGGGCGTAGGCGCCGAGCCGGTCGGCGTAGCGCGCGCACTCCTCGCTCTCGGTGAGCGTGGCGCTGACATGGGCCTGGAGGTACGCCTGCTTGAGGCCTTCACGCGCCCGGCTGGCGAGCACGCGCGTGCCGTTGGCGTCGAGGCCGAAGAGCGTGGCGACGTCGCTCGGCGACTCGTCCTCGACCTCCGTGTGCCACAGGACGGCCTGCCAGCGCTCGGGCAGGCTGCGGAAGGCCTGCATGGCCAGCGACTGCTCGGCCTCGTGCATGGCGCGGACGTCGGCGCCCAGGTCCAACGTGTCATCGCCGGTCACGTCGGCACCGCGGGCGGCCTGCGTGGCGAACACCGCGAAGTCGTCGACCAGTTGCTCGCGCCTGGCCGACTTGGTCCAGCCCGCGGCGACGCGCCGCACCGTGGTCAGCAGATAGGCGCGCACCGCGTGCTCGGGCCCGGCTCCGGACCGCACGGCGCCCAGCATCCGGGCGAACACCTCGGCCGTCAGGTCGTCCGCGGTGTGCGCGTCACGGCAGCAGGTGCGGGCGTAGCGCCGGACGGCCTCCGCGTGCCTGCGGTACAGCTCCTCGTACGCGGTGTCGTCGCCGGCCCGCATCCGCTCGATGAGGTCGGCGTCGGACGGCGGCAGCTCGCCGAGCAGGGCGCTGGACAGGCTGCTGTCGGCCGACGAGCCGCCTTCCCGCTGCGGCGGCACACTGGGGTCGGGCCCCGCCCCCGCGGGCGGCCCCGACTGCGCGGGCACACCAGAGGCACCCGTGGCACCGGACCCACCAGAAGCACCAGAGGCACCGGACCCACCGGATGCACCCGGGGCCCCGCCACCGCTTCCACCGGGCCCACCCTGGCTCGGCACCTGCCGGGAGGGCAGCCCGCCCGACTCACCATCGGTGGAGTTCGGCTCGTCCCGCCCGTCAACACTCATCGCGGAAAGCCTCCGCACGCACACTCTGACCCGGACACCGGGAAAGAGTGCCACACGGCCGCGGTCCGCCGAATAGTGCCGACAAGCAACCACCCATCTGGGGCGAGTTACCGGATCCGAGCACTACCGTTCACCCATTCGGGGAATGCTCAACTCCCCCGAAGAAAAAGGGAGTTGAGCATTCCGCGATCGTTGGCGGCTCGTTCGCCCTGAATGAGCCCCGAATGAGTGTTTACGCGGGCCGGGACCTGAGTCCCTCGAGGAGGATGTCGAGGAGACGGGACGAGGCCGCCGCCTGCTGCGCCGCGTCCGGCAGCGAAGGAGCCGCCGTGGCGATGACGAGCAGGACGTCCGACACGGTCACGTCGGCGCGCAGCTCGCCCGCCGCCCGCGCCCGCTCCACGAGCCGCCCGACGACGTCGAGCAGCGCCGCGGCACCCGCGTCGTCGCTCTCCTCCGCCGGTGCGGGCCGCTGCTCCACGAGCCGCAGCTCCGGTGCGGGCACCTGCCGCTGCTGCGGCACCCGCACCCCGTTCTCCACGGCCCCGACCCCGTCGGTGCCCTCGGCGCCCTCGGCGCCCTCGTCCACGCTCACGCGCAGCACCTGCGGCGGCAGCAGCCGCCCCGCGCCCGACGCCACGGACGTCCGCAGGAAGCGCGAGAGCGCCGACCACGGCTCGTCCTCCTGCCCGAGCGCCGCGCGCGCCTGGTCGGTCAGCCGGGAGGTCTCCTCCTCGGCTATGCGCCGCACCAGTACGTCCTTGCTCGGGAAGCGGCGGTAGACCGTGCCGACGCCGACGCGGGCCCGTCGGGCCACGTCCTCCATCGGCGCGCCGTACCCCAGCTCCCCGAACACCTCGCGCGCCGCGCGCAGGACATGCTCGAGATTCCGCTGCGCATCCACGCGCAGCGGTGTTGTCCGCCCTCCGTCCCCCGTGTCGCGTCCGGTTCCGGCGGCGGCGACGGCTGCTGCCGACGCGGTCGCGGAAGTCCAGTGAGAGTCCTGAATGTGCATATGTGTTCCCCCGGTAATGACGTCTCCCCCCGGAGACACTCCCCGCCATCTGAGACCGGCGTGTGAGGAGCGAGCCCGTTGCGCGAATCCGGCTAATCCGACAAACCAGACCCCTCGAGCGCATCCCCCGACACCCCGACGTCACACGAACATAGTTGAGCCTGAGTCAATTCAGAAGAGGCGGGTTCCGCACGGGCTGCCCCCCGATCGGAGTACGCACCGGTTCCGACCCGATTGCACCCGGTACGACCATCCCGTCACCCCCCTCTGACCTGCACACATTCCGCCCGGTCGGGGAAGTGGAGGTTCCGGTGCCGTGCGGGACTTCCTGTCATACAAATTGCTGAGCCTGTGGACAAACGCGAAGTGCGGGTGCGTCATGGGATGGTGACGGAACCTGTGCGCATTCTCGTTGTCGGCGGTGGCTACGTCGGGATGTACACCGCACTGCGCCTCCAGCGGAAACTCAAGCCGGAGCTGAGGCGCGGCGAGGTGGAGATCGTCGTGATCTCGCCCGATCCGTATATGACGTACCAGCCGTTCCTGCCCGAAGCGGCGGCCGGCTCGATCTCCCCGCGCCACGTCGTCGTGCCGCTGCGCCGCGTCCTCGACAAGTGCCGGGTGATCGTCGGCGAGGTCCGCTCGGTCGACCACGCCAAGCGCACCGCGTCCTTCACCACCCTCGCCACCGCCGAGGAGGGCACCGGCGCCCTCACGCTCGCCTACGACGAACTCGTCCTGGCCCCCGGCTCCGTCTCCCGCACCCTGCCGGTGCCCGGACTCGCCGACCACGGCATCGGCTTCAAGACCGTCGAGGAAGCCATCGGCCTGCGCAACCACGTCATTGAGCAGATGGACATCGCCTCGTCGACCCGCGACCCCGCCGTCCGCGACGCCGCCCTCACCTTCGTCTTCGTAGGAGGCGGCTACGCCGGTGTGGAGGCGCTCGGCGAGCTGGAGGACATGGCCCGCTACGCCGCGCGCTACTACCACAACGTCCAGGCCGACGACATGAAGTGGATCCTCGTCGAGGCCTCCGGCCGGATCCTGCCCGAGGTCGGCGAGGAGATGGGCAAGTACACGGTCCGCGAGCTGCGCCGCCGCAACATCGACGTACGCCTGGAGACCCGCCTCGACTCGTGCGAGGACCGCGTCGCCGTCCTGAGCGACGGCTCCCGCTTCCCCACGCGCACCGTCGTATGGACCGCGGGCGTCAAACCGCACCCCCTGCTCGCCGCCACCGACCTGCCGCTGAACGAACGCGGCCGCCTGAAGTGCACCGCCCACCTGAGCGTCGACGGCAGCACGCACGCGTGGGGAGCCGGAGACGCGGCCGCGGTCCCGGACGTCACCTCCGAAGAGGCCGGAAAAGAGTGCGCGCCCAACGCCCAGCACGCCGTGCGCCAGGCCAAGACCCTCGGCGACAACATCGCCGCGTCCCTGCGGAAACAGCCCCTCCAGGAGTACCGGCACAAGTACGTGGGCTCCGTGGCGTCCCTCGGCCTGCACAAGGGCGTCGCCCACGTCTACGGACGCAAGCTGAAGGGCTACCCTGCCTGGTTCATGCACCGCGTCTACCACCTCAGCAGGGTGCCGACCGTCAACCGCAAGTCCCGCGTGCTCGCCGAATGGATCCTCTCCGGCCTGTTCAAACGCGAAATCGTGTCCCTGGGGTCGCTCGAGCATCCGCGTGCGGAGTTCGAACTCGCGGCCGGGGGCAGGCGCCCGAAGGAGTCCTGATCCGCTCCCGCGGGAACTCCCCGAACAGGACCGGCGTCTGACGGATGTCAGTCCGGTCGGCCAGACTGGACGTGTGACCATGAGCGGGCACTCGAGAACAACAGCGAGAGCAACAGTCCGCTCCACGCCATGATGCTGTGTCTTCCCGGGAGGCGGCGCCGTACGCCGCTGAGTCACGGGCCGGACCCCCGGCCGCACACCCCCGCCCGATCCAGAAGCGACACCACGAGGCCTACCGCAGTGAACTTCACGCGCTGGAGCGCCCGGCTCCCCGGAACACAGCGCCGCGCAGCGGCACGCACCGAGACCGGCGGCTCCCCGGCACAGCGGGGCGAGGGCTCCGTCCCCGCGGCCCGCGCCGAGCAGCCGACGGAGGCACCCGCGGGCGTCGAAGGCGCCGGCGACGGCGTCGACGGACTGCCCGCCCGGGAGGTCCTCGACAGCATGCCGGCCCTCGTCGCGCTCGTGCACGGCCCCGAGCACCGGGTGGCGTACGTCAACGACGCGTACGCCACGGCGTTCGGCCCGCGCCCCGTCGGCGCCCCCGCGCGCGAGGCGCTGCCCGAGCTCGGGGAGGTCGGCCTGCTTCCGCTCCTCGACCAGGTCCTGCGCAGCTCCAAGCCGCGCACCGTCAAGTCCCGCAAGGCCCCGGGCGGCCGCTCGTACACGTTCACGTGCACGCCCGTCTCGCTGCCCCGGGGCGGCACTGCGGGGGCCTCTGACGCCGACGGCGTCGGCGGTGTCTGCGTGTTCGCCGCGGACGTCACCGACCACGCGGAGGCGGCCGAGCGCCTGCGCGCCAGCGAGCGCACCCAGCGCGAGACCGCGGTGACGCTGCAACGCTCCTTGCTGCCCCAGGAGTTGGAGCAGCCCGACGACCTGCGCATCGCGGCCACGTACCAGCCCGGCGGCACGGAGACCGCGGTCGGCGGCGACTGGTACGACGTGATCACGCTCGGCGGCGGCCGCACCGCCCTCGTCATCGGTGACGTCATGGGGCGCGGCGTCCGCGCGGCCGCCGTCATGGGCCAGCTCCGCACCGCCGTCCGCGCCTACGCCCGGCTCGACCTGCCGCCGCACGAGGTCCTCCAGCTCCTCGACGGCCTCGCGTCAGAGATCGACGCCAGCCAGATCGCCACCTGTGTGTACGCGGTCCACGATCCGAACGAGGGCAGCCTCACGTACGCGTCGGCGGGCCATCTGCCGATCCTGGTGCGCGACGAGAACGGCACGATCCACCGCGCCGCCGAGCCCACGGGCCCGCCGCTGGGCACCGGCGGCTGGCTGCACGCCTCGGGCTCCGTCCCGCTCGGCCCTGGCTCCACCGCCGTCCTCTATACGGACGGTCTGGTCGAGCGGCGCAGCGAGGACATCTACGAGGGCGTCGCCGCCCTGGAGCGGGCCCTCTCCGGAGCAACCGGCACTCCTCAGGTGGTGTGCGACCGCCTCATCCGCGCCCTGGGCGTCACGGCCGACCACGACGACGACGTGGCGGTCCTCGTCCTGCAGCAGCCGTCCCGCAGCGGCCCGGACGCGGAGCTGTTCCGCAACGCCGCCCTGGAGCTGCTCGGCGGCGTGGAGGCCGCCCCACGGGCGCGGGCCTTCGCCACCGGCGTCCTCGCCAGCTGGCGCTTCCCGCCCGAGCTGCACGACCTGGGCGTCCTCGCCGCCAGCGAGCTCGTCGCGAACTCCCTGCAGCACGGCACCCCACCGATGCGCCTGCGGCTCCGCCGCACCGACCGCCGACTGATCATCGAGGTCACCGACGGCGACGACCACCTGCCGCGGCGCCGCCGCGCCGAGCCCGCGGACGAGGCGGGCCGGGGCATCGCCATCGTCGCCACGATCGCGTCGAGCTGGGGCTCGCGGCGCACCCCCGGGGGCGGCAAGGCCGTGTGGTGCGAGTTCGCCCTCCCGCGCGCGTAGGTGCGAGGAACGGCGTAGAGCCGCCCTTCGCGCGGAAGGACGGCTCTACGTAGAGGCACAACAAGGGGCGCGTCAGGAGTGCGCGGTGACGGCCTCTTCCGGCGCGCCCTGGGCGACGACCCGGCTCTTCTGGAGGTACGGGTGGTTCTGCGCCGGGGTGAGGCGTTTTCCGAGCCGCAGCGCCAGCACCGTGATGCCGAGCGAGAAGAGCAGGAACGTCACGACGTACGGAGCGTGCAGCGTGGCGCCCATCGGGCCGCCCACGGCCGGGCCGACCGCGAGGGCCAGCTGCTTGACCAGCGCGAAGGCCGAGTTGTACCGCCCGACCATCGACTCCGGAGCCAGGTCGGCGACCAGCGGCGCGACGGTCGGCGCGAGCATCGTCTCGCCGATGCCGAACAGCGCGTACGTCGAGATGAACGCGGCCGTCGCCATGGCCTGGCTGCCGTGCCCGAGCCCCGCGTACCCCGCGGCGATCCAGGCCACGGCCCAGATGACGCCCACGGCCGCGATCACCTGCGAGCGCTTGCGGCGCTCGACGAACTTCAGGACGGCGAACTGGGCGACCACGATCGCGCCGGTGTTGGCCGCGAGGGCGATGCCGAGCGTCGACGGGGATATCCCGGCGGCCTCCACGCCGTACGCGGACAGGCCCGACTCGAACTGGCCGTAGCAGGCGAAGAACAGCACGAAGCCGAGCACGCACAGCTGCAGCATCACGCGGTTGCGGAAGACGTCCTTCATGCTGCCCCGGGCCTGCGGCGCCGCGTCCGCGATCCGCGGGGACCGCGGCATGCGGGCGCTCACCATGACCACGATGAGCATCAGGAAGATGGCGGTCTCGATGGCGAAGAGCAGCGTGAAGTCGCTCGGCCGCTCGTGCTTCACGATCTGGCCGCCGATCAGGCCGCCGATGCCGAGGCCCAGGTTCTGCAGGAAGAACTGCATGGCGAACGCGCGCGTGCGGGTGCTCGGCGTGGAGCACTCCACGATCATCGTCGCGAGCGCGGGCTGCATGACGGCCTGCCCCGCGCCGAGCGCGCCCGCCGAGAGCAGCACGAACGGGGCGCTGGCGGACAGACCGAGGCTCAGCGCGCCGACGGCGGCCGTGAGCAGCGCGGCGATGAGTACGGGCATCGGCCCGCGCCGGTCGATGGCCCGGCCCGAGAAGGGCAGTACGACAAGGGCGGCCACGGCGAAGGCGGCGAGCACGAGTCCCGCCGTCACAGCACCGAGATCCCGGACCTGCGCCACGTACACGTACAGGAAGGGGACGGTAAAGCCGAGGCCGAACGCGCTCAGCGCGTTGCCCACGTGGATCCGGCGCATCGCGGCGCCCATCGCCATGGTCACTTTCACCTACCTTAGGAGTGAAGACTTCGAAGCTAAAGTTAGGATCTAAACAATACACATCGAAGGACTTCGACGCCAACCACGGCCGTGCCATACTGCGCCCATGGGTGACACCCCCGGCCCCACAGAGCCGACACTCGAAGAACAGATCGCCGCCTACCAGCGGGAGTTCCAGGGCCTCGACCCCCAGGTCGAGAAGATCGTCTCGGCACTGGGCCGGCTCAACCGCCGCATGAACGTGGCCTACGGCCGCCAGACCGCGAACCTCGGCATCAGCAACGCCGAGTGGGAGGTCCTCAAGGCCCTCGTCCTCTCCGGCGCCCCCTACCGGATGGGCCCCGGCGAGCTGGCCAAGCGCCTCGGCCTCACGCCGGCCGCGATGACCCACCGGATCGACCGCATGGTGAGCGAGGGCCTCGTCACCAGGGAGCGCGACGAGTCCAACCGCGTACGAGTGATCGTCGAGCTCACCGCGGAGGGCCGCGAGAAGTGGCTGGAGGCCATGCGCCTCGCCACGGTCTTCGAGGAGGACCTCCTCCAGGACCTGACGTCCGCCGAGCGGGGCGTCCTGGGAGAGGTCCTGACGCGGCTGCTGCGCCGCGTGGAGCACGCCCAGCCCGACGCGGGCGGCCGCCTCAACGACCTCGACTGATGTTCACCGGGCCCGGGGTTGACAGCGCCCCGCCCGGTCCGTAAGGTTCTTCGAGTTGTCGCGGGGCCGTAACGGTTCTGCGACGGCATCTCTCGCCGCTGACGCGGCACCCAACCACCAGCACGATCTCCCAACGGGGTCGAATTCGGCGTGCCCGAATTCAATTCCTGGGACGCGATTATGAATCGCCGGGAGATTCCGCTAAAGTTTGGGACGTCGGAACGGCCCGCAAGGACCGCGAGGACAAACCCGGTTGACTGGGAGTCAGGCCCGAAAGGATCTGATAGAGTCAACACCGCCGGAAA
>NZ_JBHYJH010000173.1:0-19159 GCF_042740445.1 Streptomyces sp. NPDC059003
GACCTGCACAGGTCGGGGGCCCTTCGGCGTAACGGCAGAAGCCGGTCCGCAGCCGGTCCGCGATCAGACCGAACGGAAGGCGAGCACCACGTTGTGGCCGCCGAAGCCGAACGAGTCGTTCAGGGCCGAGATCGTGCCCTCGGGCAGCGCCCTGGTCTCGCCGCGGATGATGTCCGCGTCGACCTCGGGGTCGAGGTTGTCGACGTTGATGGTCGGCGGGGCGATGCGGTGGTGCAGGGCGAGGACCGTCGCGACGGTCTCGACGCCGCCCGCGCCACCGAGGAGGTGGCCGGTCATCGACTTGGTGGAGGCGATCGCCATGTGGTCGACGTCGTCGCCGAACGCCTGGCGGAGCGCCTTGATCTCGCCGATGTCGCCCTGCGGGGTGGAGGTCGCGTGCGCGTTGATGTGCGCGATCTCGGACGGCTTCAGGTCGTTGTTCTCGACCAGGTTGAGCAGTGCGCGGGCGATGCCGTTGCCGGACGGCTCGGGCTGCGTGATGTGGTGCGCGTCGGCCGAGACACCCTGGCCGACGGCCTCCGCGTAGATCTTGGCGCCGCGGGCCTTGGCGTGCGCCTCGGACTCCAGGACGATCACGCCCGCGCCCTCGCCGAGCACGAAGCCGTTGCGGTCGACGTCCCAGGGGCGGGAGGCGCCCTGCGGGTCGTCGTTGTTCTTCGACATCGCCATCATGTTGCCGAACGCGACGATCGGCAGCGGGTGGATGGCGGCCTCGGTGCCGCCCGCGACGACGACGTCGGCGCGGCCCGTGCGGATCATCTCGATCGCGTAGCCGATGGCCTCGGCGCCCGACGCGCAGGCCGAGACCGGGGTGTGCACCCCGGCGCGGGCGCCGAGCGTGATGCCGACGTTCGCCGAGGGCGAGTTGGGCATCAGCATCGGCACCGTGTGCGGCGAGACGCGGCGTACGCCCTTCTCGCGCAGGATGTCGTACTGGTCGAGGAGCGTCGTGACGCCGCCGATGCCGGAGGCGATGACCGCGCCCAGGCGGTCGGGGTCGACGGAGGTGTCCTCGCCCGCCTTGGCGGTGAAGCCCGCGTCCTTCCAGGCCTCGTCGGCCGCGACGAGCGCGAACTGCGCCGAGCGGTCGAGCTTGCGGGCCTGCGGGCGCGGAATGATCTCGGTCGGCTCGACAGCGATGCGGCCCGCGATGCGGACCGGCAGGTCGGTCGCCCAGTCCTCGTCGAGGACGCGGATCCCGGAGCGCCCGGCGAGCAGGCCCTCCCAGGTCGATGCTGCGTCGCCACCCAGCGGTGTGGTTGCGCCGATACCGGTGACGACCACGGTGCGATTGGTCGAGTTCACTGGATTTCTCTCTCCACGGTTGGTTCAGGTGCGGATGCGGCGGCGCCACCGCCGGGTGGCGGCTGGCTAGGGCCTGCTGGCCGCCAGGCTCAGGCCTGGTGCTCGAGGATGTACTTGGTCGCGTCACCGACCGTCTTCAGGTTCTTGACGTCGTCGTCCGGGATCTTCACGTCGAAGCGCTCTTCGGCGGCGACGACGACCTCGACCATGGACAGCGAGTCGACGTCCAGGTCGTCGGTGAAGGACTTGTCCAGCTGGACGTCCTCGACCGGGATGCCGGCGATCTCGTTGACGATCTCCGCGAGACCGTCGACGATCTCCTTCTCAGTGGCGGCCATGAGGCGCTCCTTCGTATCTATCCAGAGGGTGTGACGGCATCCGCGCGGATCCGAAGATCCGTAGCGGGTGCCTAGGGGAGGGTAACGACCGTGGCGGCGTACACGAGACCCGCCCCGAAGCCGATGACGAGGGCGGTGTCGCCGCTCTTCGCCTCGCCGGTCGCCAGGAGCCGCTCCATCGCGAGCGGGATCGAGGCTGCCGACGTGTTGCCGGTGGTTTCCACGTCGCGGGCGACCGTGACGTGCTCCGGCAGTTTCAAAGTCTTCACCATCGAGTCGATGATCCGCATGTTGGCCTGGTGCGGGATGAAGACGTCCAGGTCGTCCGCGGTGATTCCGGCCACGTCCAGGGCCTGCTGGGCGACCTTCGCCATCTCGAACACGGCCCAGCGGAACACCGCCTGGCCCTCCTGCGTGATGGCAGGGAACTTGATCTCGCCCTTGTCGTCGACGGGCAGCTTCGACGGGTCGCCGGCGTGCAGCTCGTCCCAGGACACGGTCTGCTTGATGGTCTCGGACTTGTCGCCCTCGGAGCCCCACACGGTCGGGCCGATCCGCGGCTCCTTGGAGGGGCCGACGACGACCGCGCCGGCGCCGTCACCGAACAGGAAGGCCGTCTTGCGGTCCTCCAGGTCGGTCAGGTCGCTGAGCCGCTCCACGCCGATGACCAGGGCGTACTCGGCGGAGCCGTCCGTGATCATGCCCTTGGCGAGGGTGAGGCCGTAGCCGAAGCCCGCGCAGCCCGCGGAGATGTCGAACGCGGCGGGCTTGCCCGTGCCGAGCTTGTCCGCGATCTCCGTGGCGATGGCCGGGGTCTGCTTGAAGTGCGACACGGTGGAGACGATCACCGCGCCGATCTGCTCGGGCCGGATGCCCGCGTCGGCGATCGCCTTGCCCGCGGCCTCGACGGACATCGCCGAGACGGTCTCCTCGGGGGAGGCCCAGTGGCGGGTCGCGATGCCGGAGCGGGAGCGGATCCACTCGTCGGACGAGTCGATGCGCTCGAGGATGACCTCGTTGGGCACCACACGGGTCGGGCGGTAGCCGCCGACGCCCATGATGCGCGCGTAGGGAGCGCCCTGACTGGGCTTGATCTTCGCCATGGCTCCAGGCTCCTTCTCAGGCACCCGCCGCGTCGGCGGCGGTCTCGGCGATGAGCTCACGCGCGGCGTCGAGGTCGTCCGGCGTCTTGACGGCCAGCGTCTTCACTCCCTTGAGCGCGCGCTTGGCGAGGCCGGTGAGCGTGCCGCCGGGGCACACCTCGATCAGCGCGGTGACACCCAGCTCCTGGAAGGTGTCCATGCACAGGTCCCAGCGGACCGGGTTGGCGACCTGCCCGACGAGGCGCGAGACGACCTCGGCCCCGCTCGTGACGGCCTTGCCGTCCCGGTTCGAGACGTACGTCAGGCGCGGGTCGGCGACCTCAAGGCCGCGCGCGGCCTCCTCGAGCACGGCGACCGCGGGCGCCATGTGCTGAGTGTGGAACGCGCCCGCGACCTTCAGCGCGACGACCTTGCGGACGCCCTCCGGCTTGTCCTCGGCGAGGGCGGCCAGCTGCTCGGCGGTGCCCGCGGCGACGATCTGGCCCGCGCCGTTCACGTTCGCCGGGGTCAGGCCGAGCTTCTCCAGGTGCGCCACGGTGACGTCGGGGTCGCCGCCGAGCAGCGCCGCCATGCCGGTCTGCGTGACGGCGGCGGCGTCGGCCATGGCGAGGCCGCGCTTGCGCACGAAGCCGAGCGCGGCGTCCTCGGACAGCACACCCGCGTACGCGGCGGCCGTGATCTCACCGACGCTGTGGCCCGCGACGGCGCCCGGCGTGATGTCACCGAGTGCCGCGGAAGACAGCAGTCCGGCGGCCACGAGCAGCGGCTGCGCCACGGCGGTGTCGCGGATCGCGTCCGCGTCCGCCTGCGTGCCGTAGTGGGCGAGATCGAGCCCAATGGCGTCCGACCAGGCGGCGAGGCGGTCCGCGGCGCCGGGAAGGTCGAGCCAGGGGGTCAGGAAGCCGGGCGTCTGAGCGCCTTGGCCGGGAGCGACGAGTACGAGCACTCTCACACTCTCTCTTGTGGACAGTACGAACCGCCCGTGGGGACAGGGACGAAGAACCGCTAAGGGAATTGTAGGGGCCCGACAAAGGCTCAGGCCTGGGGATCACCGTCCGCGAGGCGTCCCAGAATCAGCGCGATGCGCAGTGTGAAGGCCGAGCGCACATCGGAAGGGGACCAGCCGGTGACGTCAGTCACACGTCGAAGCCGGTAGCGCACGGTGTTGGGGTGCACGAAGAGCATCCGGGCGGCGCCTTCGAGGCTGCTCGCCTGCTCCAGGTAGACGCTGAGCGTCTCCAGGAGCGCGGAGCCCGCTTCCTCCAGCGGTCTGTAGATCTCCTCCACCAGCTGTTGCCGCGCGGCCGGATCGCCCGCGATCGCCCGCTCGGGCAGCAGATCGTCCGCGAGGACGGGGCGCGGCGCGTCCTGCCAGGCACCGCAGGCCTTCAGGCCCGCGGCGGCGGCCTGCGCCGAGCGGGTCGCGGCGAGCAGGTCGGGCACGATGGGGCCGGCCACCACGGGCCCCGCCGCGTACGGGCCGATCAGGGCCTTGGCCACGGCGAGCGGGTTGTCGTTGCCGCCCGCGATGACGACCAGGCGCGCGCCGAGCACACCCGTGAGGACCTGGAGCTTCGCGTGCCGGGCGGCACGGCGGATGGCCTCGACGGTCAGCTCGCTGTCGCCGTCGGGCGCGGTGCCGAGCACGACGCACACGTGGTCCGGCGAATTCCAGCCAAGCGCGGCGGCACGGGAGACGGCCCCTTCATCGGCCTCACCGGAGAGCACGGCGTTCACGACGAGCGACTCCAGACGCGCGTCCCAGGCACCGCGTGCCTCGGCGGCCTGCGCGTACACCTGCGCGGTGGCGAAGGCGATCTCGCGCGCGTACACGAGCAGCGCCTCGCGCAGCACCGACTCGTCGCCGGGCGCCGCCACCTCGTCGATGGCGGACTCCATGACCTCGATGGTGGTCCGCACCATCTCCACGGTCTGGCGCAGCGTGATCGCCCGGGTCAGCTCGCGCGGCGCGGTCCCGAAGACGTCCGTCGAGATCGCCTGCGGGGCGTCGGGGTGCCGGAACCACTCGGTGAACGCGGCGATGCCGGCCTGCGCGACCAGGCCGATCCAGGACCGGTTCTCCGGTGGCATCGCCCGGTACCAGGACAGCGTCTCGTCCATGCGCGCGATGGCCTGCGCCGCGAGGCTGCCGGAGGACTTCTCGAGCCGCTTCAGGGTCGCGGCGTGCGCGTGCGCGCGACCGCCGCGGCCGGGTCCGGCACCTGCGTCCTGCTGGGGGGCTTCGTTCGCTGAGGGTTCGGGCACGGGGACAAGACTGCCTTATCGGGGCGGCGACGTGCGGGGCCGGGTCTAACGTGGTGGTCGTGATTGATGTGCGGCGCTCCGGCGAGCGGTACCCCGGCGGCGACCCCGGGGCGGGGATCGACTCCTACCACGCGTTCTCCTTCGGGCCCTACTACGAGCCCGACAACCTCCGCTTCGGCGCGATACTCGCCTGCAACGAGGAGCGTCTGGCGCCCGGCGCGGGCTTCGACGAACACCCGCACAGCCACACGGAGATCGTCACGTGGGTGGTCGAGGGCGAGCTCACCCACCGCGACTCCGAGGGCCACGAGTCCGTGGTGCGCCCCGGCGACGTCCAGCACCTCAGCGCGGGCGCGGGCGTCCGCCACGTGGAGCGCAACGCGGGCCCCGCCCCCCTGACCTTCCTCCAGATGTGGCTGGCCCCCCGCGAGCCCGGCGGCGACCCGCACTACGCGACCGTCCCCGGAATCGCCGACTCCACCCCCTACGCGGTCCCGTCGGCCGCGGCCCTCCTCCACGTACGCCGCCTCACTCCCGGAGAACGGACAGCCATCCCGGCAGCGCCTTACGTGTACGTCCACGTGATCCGCGGCGAAGTCCTCCTGGACGAGGAAGAACTGGGCCCGGGCGACTCGGCCCGCATCACATCGGAACAGAACCTGGAGGCCTTGGCGTACAGGGACCCGACGGAACTGCTGATGTGGGAGATGACCTAGGGCAGGATCCGACCGCCGCCCCTGTGGGCAGCTGGTCCGCCCGGAGGGCGAGGGGGGTACCCCCTGCTCGAGCGCAGCCGAGAGCTTGGGGGAGGGTGGGCACAGGGGCGGACCCCGCAACGCCGGGCAACGCCTCCCCCCTACGGCAACCCCGACGTACGGTCGCCAAGCCTCACAGCTCAGCCAGCACCGCATCCGTAAACACCGGCCACACCTCAACCGCCCACGCCCCGAACGCCCGATCCGTCAGCGCAACACACGCGGCACCGGCATCAGGGTCCACCCACAAGAACGTCCCGGCCTGCCCGAAGTGCCCAAACGTACGAGGCGACGAGGAAGCCCCCGTCCAGTGGGGCGACTTCCCGTCCCGGATCTCGAACCCGAGCCCCCAGTCGTTCGGATTCTGATGCCCGTACCCCGGAAGCACCCCCTTGAGCCCCGGATACACCACGGACATCGCCATCGCCACGGTCCGGGGGTCGAGCAGCCGGGGCGCCTGCACCTCGGCGGCGAACCGCACGAGGTCGTCCACGCTCGACACCCCGTCCTTGGCGGGCGACCCCGCGCCCTCCAGGGAGGTGGAGCCCATGCCGAGGGGTTCGAGCACGGCCTGCCGCAGATAGTCCGCGAAGGGAATGTCCGTCGCCTTGGCGATGTGGTCGCCGAGCACCTCGAACCCGGCGTTGGAGTACAGCCGCCGCGTCCCGGGCGCGGCCGCCACCTGGTGCTCGTCGAACGCGAGCCCACTGGTGTGCGCGAGCAGGTGCCGCACGGTCGACCCCTCGGGCCCCGCGGGCTCGTCGAGCTCGATCGCCCCCTCCTCGTACGCGACGAGCGCCGCGTACGCCGCGAGCGGCTTGGTCACCGAGGCGAGCGCGAACCGCTGCCCGGTGGGCCCGCGGGTCCCGGCGACGGTGCCGTCCGCGCGGACGACGGCGGCGGCAGCGGTCGGTACCGGCCAGTTCTCGATCAACGCCAGGCTCTGCATGCGTACGAGCGTAAGCGCCCTACAGTTTCAGCTGCATGTAGGGGTCGGGCTTGCGGACGAAGCCGAGCGAGGCGTACAGCGGCTCGGCGGCGGGCGAGGCGGTGAGGTCCACGCTGACGGCGCCGCGCTCGCGGAACCAGTCGAGCAGCGCCTCCATACAGGCGCGCGAGTGCCCGCGGCGGCGCTGGTCGGGGTCCGTGGCGACGCTGAAGACGTAGCCCGCGAGGCCGCGGGGGTTGCCGGCGCGCCCGATGCGGTACTCCAGGGTGCCGACGACCACGGCGGCGAGCGCGCCGGGCCGGTCCGGGTGGTCGACGACGAACGCCGCGAAGTCCCCGTCGGGTTCGGCGAGTCTGTGACGCACCGTGCGCGCGGACTCGGCCTGCCAGTCGGTGACGGACCGCGTGGACGGGTCGGTCGTGAACACGGAGTCGAGCATGATCTGGCGCAGCCGGATCAGTTCCTCGGCGTCGTCGGGGGTGGCGCGGCGTACGGGACTCATGAGCCGCACGGTAGTGATCGCGGCGCGCGGGCGTCGCCCCGTTTTTCCGCCGGGGATCTCGTCCGGAGCCCCTTGCTTGGAGTGCACTCCAAGGTTCTAGCGTGGGGGTCATGACGGTGATGGAGACCACGCCCGTACCCACGAAGGACCAGGCCACGCCGGAGATCTGCGCCAGGAGGCCGCCGCCCCACCCGCGCCCCGAAGGGCAGGACCACTACACGATCAGCGAGGTCGCCGAGGTGACCGGGCTCACCGCCCACACCCTGCGCTGGTACGAGCGGATCGGCCTGATGCCGCACATCGACCGCTCCCACACCGGCCAGCGCCGGTACCGCAACCGCGACCTGGACTGGCTCACGTTCGTCGGCAAGCTGCGCCTGACCGGCATGCCCGTCGCGGACATGGTGCGCTACGCCGAGCTGGTGCGTGCGGGCGACCACACCTTCGCGCAGCGGCAGGAGCTCCTCGAACAGACCCGGCGGGACGTCCGCGCCCGCATCGCGGAGCTGCACGACACCCTCGCCGTACTCGACTACAAGATCGACTTCTATGGTGACGCCCGGCGGGCGTCGGAGAGGTTCTGACCGACTCATGACTTCTGACCCGAAGATCCCCACGGTGCGGCTCGGCGCGGCGGGCCCGGACGTCGGCGTCCAGGGCCTCGGCTGCATGGGCATGAGCTTCGCGTACGGCCCGACGGACGCCGACGAGGCGCGGGCCACCCTGGAGCGCGCCCTCGACCTGGGCGTCACGTTCTACGACACGGCCGACGCGTACGCCATGGGCGAGAACGAGCGGTTCCTCGCGCCCTTCTTCAGGGCCCACCGGGACGAGGTCGTCATCGCGACCAAGTTCGCCCTGTCCCTGGACCCGGCCGACCCGACGAAGCGGATCATCCGCAACGACCCGGACTACATCCGCTCCTGTGTCGACGCCAGCCTGCGCCGCCTCGGCGTGGACGCCATCGACGTCTACTACATGCACCGCCGTGACCCGAAGGTGCCGATCGAGGAGACGGTCGGCGTGATGGCGGAGCTCGTCGCGGCGGGCAAGGTGAAGCACCTCGGCCTGAGCGAGGTCACCGGCGACGAGCTGCGGGCCGCCCACGCCGTGCACCCCATCGCCGCGCTGCAGTCGGAGTGGTCGCTGTTCAGCCGTGACATCGAGCGCGCCGTCGTCCCGGCCGCCGCCGAGCTCGGGGTGGCCCTCGTGCCGTACTCGCCGCTCGGCCGCGGCTTCCTCACCGGCTCGTTCGTCAGCGCCGACAAGGAGCTCGGCGAGGACGACTTCCGCCGCACGCAGCCCCGCTTCACCGGGGACAACGCGGCCGCCAACGCCGCGCTCCTGGAGCCCGTGCGCACCGTCGCCGCGGCACACGGCGCGACCCCCGGCCAGATCGCCCTCGCCTGGGTCCACCAGCAGGCCACCACGTACGGCCTGAACGTCATCCCGATCCCCGGCACCCGCAAGCGCACCCGCATAGAGGAGAACACGGCCGCCACCCACATCACCCTGACCGAGTCCGACCTCACCCTCCTGAACCCGATAGCAAGCCACGTATCAGGCGACCGCTACGCAGACATGACCTTCACGTCGGCAGGACGGGAGTAAATCCAACCGCCGCCCGTGTGGGCGTCATTGTGCCGCCGCCCGTGTGGGCAGCTGGTCCGCCCGGAGGGCGGAACGGGTGGGCACACGGGCGGCCCGCACGCGCCGGGCCGCGCATCCCACCCCCCCACAGACCACCCGCACTACAGCTCCGCAAGCAACTCCGCCTTCTTGGCGGTGAACTCCTCATCCGTGAGCAACCCCGCCTGATGCAGCTCCCCCAAGTGCCGAATCCGCTCGGCAATATCGGCGGGATCCCGCCGAACGGCGGGCGCCCCCGCCCCGGCCCCCGGGCCCGATCCCGCCCCGGACGCCCGCACGGCCGCAAGCACAGCCGCGGCGAACGGCAACGACTCGTGCACCGGCCCGTAACCGAGCCCGAAGACGACCGCGGCCGGATCCTGATCGGCCTGCGCGGGCTGCGCCACCGGCGTCTCACGCCGCAGCAGCCGCAGATGCCCCTCGAAGACCTCCGGCGAGCGCCACTCGACCCCACTGAGGTCGGTGACCGGGAAACTCTGGTCACCGGCCTTCCACTTGGCCGACGATGCCCCCGTCCAGAACCAGCGGAAGGCCACCGACTTGCCGTCGAAGGACGCCTTCCCGTCGTACGCCTTGAACTGCAGCGGCGCCTCGGGCGCGGCCACGAGGAAGCGGTCCGCGGGCCCCTGGTCCGCCGCGGGGAGCACGGCGCGCAGCTCGTCCGCGTAGTACTCGGCGAGCGTCTCGCGCTCGGCGGAGAGCACCAGACGGTAGGGATCCGAGCCGTCCTTGAGCTGTCCGGCCGCCGCCTCCATCAGCGGGTCGGCGCCCGGCCTCGGCACCAGCTGCAGAACCGTTGTCCCGCGCTTTCCCGGTGCCTGTGTGACCCCCGCGATCGCCTCATGGGGGATGCGGCGCTCGCCGAGAGCCTGGAACAGCTTCGGCGTGCGGATCCCCCGTTCGAAGCGGATGAGCACGGAGTCGGACTCGAACTCCCAGGCGGCGTGAAAACCGGCCAGTACATCACCCATGCGGCTCATCGTATGCGGCACGCGCTTCTCCGTCTCTCCTGCGGCGGGCCGCTGTTGCGTCGATTTCTACGCGCGTCAGGCCGCGGCAGCGCCGGATGCGCCCTCTCGGCAGGACGCGTCCCCGTCGGCGCAGCGGACCGCTCCGTAGGCACCGACGCCGATCTCGGCGAAGTTGCTGAGGCTCTCCGTGCCCGGCTCGAAATAGCCGGTGTGGCCCCGCGCTCCGTCGGCGGACACCACGCGGGCGCCGAAGCCGCCCGATACGGGGTCGGCGCCGTGGCCGATCCCGCCCAGTTCCATGTTGGGCACATCCTGGATCCAGTCGTCGCTGTCCCGCGCGGCCCAGATCCGCGCGCGGGTGCCGAGCCCCGAGACGTTGTCGGCGCGCATGCCGGGGCTGCCCGCGACCGCGATGTCCGTGACCCGGGACGGCAGGCGGTGGGCTGCGACGCCGCACACCACCGAGCCGTAGCTGTGGCAGTACAGCGCCACGCCCGCCCGTCCGGGCAGGGCGCGCACCAGGGAGTCGAGGCGGACCGCGCCGTCGTCGGCGCGCATGGCGGTCGCGGCGTCCACGCCGATGCCGACGGGCGAGGTGTAGTCCGCCCAGGCGATCACGGCGGTGTGCGCGCGGGGGTCCGCCGTGCGTTCGGCGCGGTAGAGGGAGCGCGCCATTCCCACGGGCGCCGCGTACTTGCGCTGCGTCCGCTCGAAGGTGAGGACGTTCGTGTCGACTCCGGGCACGACGACCGACACGCGGGACGCCCGGTCGAGGTCTCCGAAGACCTCGGCCATGCGCCCGGACCCCATCGGGTCGAACGCGAGGACCTGGCGTTCGGGCCGCATCATCACGCCGAACCGCTTCATCCTGCGCTCGGCCTCCTGCTTGCCGACGGGCGAGAGGCGGTCGTCGTGCGTGCGGCGCCGCTCGATCCTGCGGGCCTGCTGCAGGGCGATGCGGTTGGCGCGGTACCGCAGCTGCACGGGGGCGCCGTTCATGTTGCCGACCGCGAGCGGGTAGCGCGCGGCGAGCCGGGTGCGCTGGTGCGCCGTGAGCGAGGCGAAGAACCGCGCGAGCCGGTCCGCGGGGGCGTCGGGGTCGGGCAGCCGCCGCCCGTCGATGTGGCCCCGCTCCCAGGCGGCGAGCGTGGCTTCGAGCGGCGACGAGGCGCCTCTGTGCTGGCGCACCGCGGTCCAGCCGGTGGTCGCCAGCATGACGAACACAACGGTGAGCGCGAGCAGTGCGCGCCAGACGCCGAGTTGGGGGGATGAGTCGAAGGAAGTCACTGCGGGACACCCTAGGAGAAGCGCGATGCCTCCCGTGCACGGGGTGAGGCAGATCACGTTTCTGGGAGGGTAATTGTGGCAAACCAGACACATCTCGTGCCCCGTCGTCACTGTCCGTGGGCGATGTGTGGGTGGGTTGTGCGCGTGGCGCGCGAGGGGCGCGTGTGCGTCACGGCGTGCGACCGTCGCGCTACGTAGGCATCCGCCTGCTCTACGTAGAGATCCGCCCGCTCTCCGTAGAAGAGGTGCGTGCTCTCCGTAGAGAGGTG
This sequence comes from Streptomyces sp. NPDC059003, assembly GCF_042740445.1. NCBI lineage: Bacteria > Bacillati > Actinomycetota > Actinomycetes > Kitasatosporales > Streptomycetaceae > Streptomyces > Streptomyces sp. NPDC059003. The sequence continues at coordinate 11,416 of NZ_JBHYJH010000173.1, forward strand.
CGCGCTCTCCGTGGAGAGGGCGCGCGGCGTCAACTCCGGTGCCAGTCCTCCGCGAGCGCGGGGCCCAACTGGTTGAGGTACGCCTCCGTCGTCGTGCGCATCGACGCGACGCTGATGTCCTCGCCCGTGGCCCACAGCCGCCCCGCGGATCGCATGACCCCGCTGAACGCGGCGATCAGCACGCGCGGGCGCGGGTCGGCGGGGTCGAGCCCCTCCCGCGCGGCGAGGATGTCCGCGATGCGCTCCTCCATCTCGGTGGAGCGGTGCAGATGGGCGGCGAGCAGGGAGGGCGTCGACTCGATCATCTGGTAGGCGCGCATGTGGAGTTCGACCGGGACGACCTCCTCGATGGCCTCGCCCATCGCGTCCCAGGAGTCGAGCGCGGCACCGCGCAGGGCCGCGAACGGCGGCTCGCCGGCGGGGCGTTCGCGCAGTGCCTCCAGGAAGCGGGTCTCCAGCATCTCCGGGACGGCGAAGGCGGTCTCCTGCTTGTTGGCGAAGTGCCGGAAGAACGTGCGCTGGGAGACGTCGACCGCCTCGACGATCTCGTCGACCGTCGTCTCCTCGAACCCCTTCGTGGTGAACAGCTCCAGCGCGGCGCGCAGCAGCGCGTCGCGGGTGCGCTGCTTCTTGCGCTCGCGCAAGCCGGGCCTTGTCACGCCGTCCCCTTCTCCTGCCGTGGGCCCTGCTGGGGGCCTGGCTCACCCTACCCGCGGGCCCGGCGGCGGGCCCGCTGGACTGTGAGCTACACGTCAGTCACTGACTTGTGAAACTCTTTGTCAAGTGTCAGCGACTGACACTAGGCTCGGCGCATGACGACTCAGACCCCGGTCGACGCGGCGGGCAAGGCGCCGGAGCCGACCTCAACCGCGGCCCCGGGCAAGGGACTTCGCGGCCACCCCTGGCTGACCCTGTTCTCCGTCGCGATCGGCGTGATGATGGTGGCCCTGGACGGCACGATCGTCGCGGTCGCCAACCCGGCCATCACCAAGGACCTGGGCGCCTCGCTCGCGGACGTCCAATGGATCACCAACGGCTACCTCCTCGCGCTCGCCGTCGCCCTCATCACGGCGGGCAAGCTCGGGGACCGCTTCGGCCACCGGCAGACCTTCCTCATCGGCGTCGTGGGCTTCGCCGCCGCGTCCGGCGCCATCGGCCTGTCCGGTACGGTCTCGCTGGTCATCGCGTTCCGCGTGCTCCAGGGGCTCTTCGGCGCCCTGCTCATGCCGGCCGCGCTCGGCCTGCTCCGCGCCACGTTCCCGGCCGAGAAGCTCAACATGGCGATCGGCATCTGGGGCATGGTCATCGGCGCCTCCACCGCGGGCGGCCCCATCCTCGGCGGCGTGCTCGTCGAGCACGTCAGCTGGCAGTCGGTGTTCTTCATCAACGTGCCCGTCGGCGCCGTCGCGCTCGTCCTCGGCCTGCTGATCCTCAAGGACCACCGCGCGGAGAACGCGCCGCGGTCCTTCGACATCCCCGGCATCGCGCTGCTCTCGGCCGCGATGTTCGCCCTGATCTGGGCGCTCATCAAGGCGGGTGACCCCTGGGGCTGGGGCAGCGGCAAGACCTGGGCGTTCCTGGGCGCGTCCGTCGTGTGCTTCGCCCTGTTCGCCTTCTGGGAGACCCGGGTGAAGGAGCCGCTGATCCCGCTCGGCCTGTTCCGGTCCGTGCCGCTGTCGGCGGGCACGGCCCTCATGGTCCTGATGGCGTTCGCCTTCATGGGCGGGCTCTTCTTCGTGACCTTCTACCTGCAGAACGTGCACGGCATGAGCCCGGTCGACAGCGGACTGCACCTGCTGCCCCTGACCGCCATGATGATCGTCTCCTCGCCGGTCGCGGGCGCCCTGATCACCCGCTTCGGGCCGCGCATCCCGCTGGTGGGCGGCATGGTCAGCACCGCCGTCGCGATGTTCGGCATGACGACCCTGGACCGGGACACCGGCACCCTGCCGATGTCGGTCTGGCTCGCCCTGCTCGGCCTCGGCCTCGCACCGGTCATGGTCGGCGCCACCGAAGTCATCGTCGGCAACGCCCCGCTCGAGCTCTCCGGCGTCGCGGGCGGCCTCCAGCAGGCCGGCATGCAGGTCGGCGGCAGCCTCGGTACGGCGGTACTCGGCGCCGTCATGTCCAACACCGTCGACGGTGACCTGGCGGGCAACTGGAAGGACGCGGGCCTGCCGGGCGACCCGCCGCCCGGCCTCGACAAGGCCGCCGCGACCGGGATGGTGCCCGAGGAGATGGCCAAGGCCCCCGGCGTGACCGGGAGCACCTTCGACAAGATCACCGGCGCCGTCCACGACACGTTCATCTCGGGCATGGGCGTGGCCTTCGCCGTCGCCGGCGTGGTCGGCGTCCTCGCGGCGCTGATCGCCACGCTGACCAAGCGCGGCGCGAACGCGGACGCGGCGGGCGCGAGCGGTGGCGGGCACATCTAGCGGGCCCATCTAGGGGACTCCCCCCCACGGCGGTGGGAGCGGCACCAGGGCGGACCCCTCGGGGGCCCGGGGCGGGACCTCCGGGTTGCATCGGGGGGTTTTCGCCTATCCGGATGACCCGCTCCGGAACCCCTTCCGGCCCACCGCTCCCACGGCGGAGAGTGGCGACAAGTGATCGAAACGACACGGGGGTTGATGCACATGCGTACGACCATGCCTGCGGCCGTCGCCACGGCGCTCACCACGGCCGCACTCGCCACGACCGTCCTCACGCCCACGCACGCGGGAGCCACCGCGCCGCCGACACGCGTCGGCGCCGCGTCGCCGAAGCTCGGCGCCTGCGGACCCGGCGAGCTCTGCCTCTGGAAGAAGCCGGGCTTCAAGGGCGACCGACAGGTGTACGAGCTGGCCGGTATCGACATCGAGAGCTGTATCGCGCTGCCGGAGGGGGGCAGCGCGGCGGCCCTCGCCAACCGCACCGGTCGGCCCGTCACCACCTATCAGTCACCGGAGTGCGGCGAGACGGGCGAGTTCGACACCTACCCGGGCGGCGGCACCTGGGTGCCCGAATCGCCTTATCGGGTGCGGGCCTTCAAGGTCTGGGAGAGCTGAACGGGGCCTCCGGGGGCCGTGCCGTGCCGGTGACGGCGTCCTCGCCGGACGCCTGACGCGGCACGGAACCGGCGGCCGCCGCGCCGGCCGCCCCGCCCGACAAGGAGCTGATCTGCGCGCGCAGCGCCATCACCTCCGCCGTCAGGGCCTCGATGGCCGCCGTCTGGCGCCGCTCCTCCACGTCGTCCTTGTCGAAGCGGGCGATGAACCAGGCCGCGATGTTCGCGGTCACCACACCGAGGAGCGCGATGCCCGACAGCATCAGACCGACCGCGAGGACCCGGCCGAGCCCGGTCGTCGGCGCGTGATCGCCGTAGCCCACCGTCGTCATCGTGGTGAAGGACCACCACACGGCATCGCCCAAGGTCTTGATGTTGCCGTCCGGTGACTCCCGCTCCACGGACAGCACCGCCAGCGAGCCGAACATCAGCAGACCCACCACCGACCCCACGACATAGGTGGTCAGGCGGATCTGCGACGCCATCCGCGCCCGTCGGCCCACGAGCAGCAGCGTCGAGACGAGCCGCAGCAGCCGCAGCGGCTGGATCATCGGGAGGACCACGGCACCCAGATCGAGCCAGTGCGTCCGCACGAACCGCCACCGGCGGTCCGCGAGGGCGAGACGTACCAGATAGTCAGCGGCGAACGAACCCCAGACGAACCACTCCACCATGGTGCAGGCGCTCGTCAGGGACTCGTTCGCCTCGGGCCGGACTATCGGCACCGCGTACGCGACGGCGAAAGCAACGGCGAGAGCGAGCAGCGGACGCTGAGTGCGGCGTTCCCAACGGGTCTGCGCCGTCTGCGCTGTCTGCCCCGCCTGGGCGTTCTGGGCCGTCTGCGCCGACCCGGCCGACTGTTCCTTCATGACCGCATCGTAGGAAAAGCCGACGGGTGGCGGACCCGGGGTCCGCCACCCGTCGCACGGATGAGGTGTTATGTCTCCCTCAGGAGTGGTGTGTGAGGTATGTGCGAGTTAGGCGTCGCCGCCGGCGGAGCCCGGATCGGCCGCCGTGACGTCCAGGAGCTGATAGCGGTCGATCGCCTGCTTCAGGACCGAGCGGTCCACCTTGCCCTCGCGGGCCAGCTCGGTGAGGACCGCCACCACGATCGACTGCGCGTCGATGTGGAAGAAGCGGCGGGCCGCGCCCCGCGTGTCCGCGAAGCCGAAGCCGTCCGCGCCGAGCGACTGATAGGTGCCCGGCACCCAGCGGGAGATCTGGTCCGGCACGCTGCGCATCCAGTCGGAGACCGCGACGAAGGGCCCCTCGGACCCGGACAGCTTGCGCGTCACGTACGGGACGCGCTGCTCCTCCTCGGGGTGCAGCAGATTGTGCCGCTCCACCTCCACGGCCTCACGGCGCAGCTCGTTCCAGGAGGTCGCCGACCAGACGTCCGCCTTCACGTTCCACTCCGACGCGAGGATCCGCTGCGCCTCCAGGGCCCAGGGCACCGCGACGCCGGACGCGATGATCTGGGCCGCAATGGCGCCCTGCTCACCGGACTTGAAGCGGTGGATGCCCTTCACGATGCCGTCGACGTCCACGTCGGCGGGCTCGGCCGGGTGCTGGATCGGCTCGTTGTAGACGGTCAGGTAGTAGAAGACGTCCTCGCCCGGCCTGCCGTCGGCCGTCTCGCCGTACATGCGGCGCAGGCCGTCCTTGACGATGTGGGCGATCTCGAAGCCGAAGGCCGGGTCGTACGCGACGCAGCCCGGGTTGGTCGAGGCGAGCAGCTGCGAGTGCCCGTCCGCGTGCTGGAGCCCCTCGCCGGTCAGGGTCGTGCGGCCCGCGGTCGCGCCGAGCACGAAGCCCCGCGCCAGCTGGTCGGCCATCTGCCAGAACTGGTCGCCGGTCCGCTGGAAGCCGAACATCGAGTAGAAGACGTACACGGGAATCAGCGGCTCGCCGTGCGTGGCGTAGGCCGAGCCCGCGGCGATCAGCGACGCCGTGCAGCCCGCCTCCGAGATGCCGTCGTGCAGCATCTGGCCGGTCGGCGACTCCTTGTACGCGAGCAGGAGTTCACGGTCCACGGACTCGTACTGCTGGCCGAGCGGGTTGTAGATCTTGGCGCTCGGGAAGAACGAGTCCATTCCGAACGTGCGGTACTCGTCCGGCGCGATCAGGACGAACCGCTTGCCGATCTCCTTGTCCCGCATCAGGTCCTTCAGGAGCCTGACGAACGCCATGGTGGTGGCGATCGACTGCTGCCCGGAGCCCTTCTTGACCGCCGCGTACGTCTTGTCGTCGGGCAGCTGCAGCGGCTTGGCGCGCACCACCCGCGTCGGGACGTACCCGCCGAGGCCCTGGCGGCGGTCGTGCATGTACTGGATCTCTTCGGAGTCGCGGCCCGGGTGGTAGTAGGGCGGCGCGCCGTCCTCCAGCTGCTTGTCCGTGATCGGCAGGTGCAGCCGGTCGCGGAAGCGCTTCAGGTCGTCGACCGTCAGCTTCTTCATCTGGTGGGTCGCGTTGCGGCCCTCGAAGTTCGGGCCGAGGGTCCAGCCCTTGATCGTCTTGGCGAGGATCACCGTCGGCTGGCCCTTGTGCGCCTTGGCCGCGGAGAACGCCGCGAAGATCTTCCGGTGGTCGTGGCCGCCGCGGCCCAGGTGCAGGATCTGGTCGTCGGTCATGTTCTCGACCATGGACCGCAGCCGTTGGTCGTCGCCGAAGAAGTGGTCGCGGATGTACGCGCCGGTCTCCGTGGCGTACGTCTGGAACTGCCCGTCCGGCGTCGTGTTCATCCTGTTGACCAGGACGCCGTCGCGGTCCTGGGCGAGCAGCGGGTCCCAACTGCGGTCCCACACCAGCTTGATGACGTTCCAGCCGGCGCCGCGGAACTGCGACTCGAGCTCCTGGATGATCTTGCCGTTGCCGCGCACGGGCCCATCCAGCCGCTGCAGGTTGCAGTTGACGACGAACGTGAGGTTGTCGAGGCCCTCGCGCGCGGCGAGCGACAGCTGGCCGAGCGACTCCGGCTCGTCCATCTCGCCGTCCCCGAGGAACGCCCAGACGTGCGAAGCGGAGGTGTCCGCGATCCCGCGCGCCTCCATGTAGCGGTTCATCCGCGCCTGGAAGATCGCGCCGAGCGGCCCGAGCCCCATGGAGACCGTCGGGAACTCCCAGAAGTCCGGCATGAGCCGCGGATGCGGATACGAGGAGAGTCCGTACGGCTCCTTCGACTTCTCCTGCCGGAACGCGTCGAGCTGCCGCTCGGAGAGCCGGTCGAGGAGGAAGGCGCGGGCGTAGATGCCGGGGGACGCGTGCCCCTGGAAGAAGATCTGGTCGCCGCCGTCGCCCTGGTCCTTGCCGCGGAAGAAGTGGTTGAAGCCCACGTCGTACAGCGACGCCGAGGAGGCGAAGGTGGCGATGTGCCCGCCGACGCCGATGCCGGGCCGCTGGGCGCGCGACACCATCACCGCCGCGTTCCACCGGGTCGCGTTCAGGATCTTGCGCTCGATCTCCTCGTTGCCGGGGAAGAACGGCTCGTCCTTGGTGGCGATCGTGTTGACGTAGTCCGTACTGCGCATCTCCGGCACGGCGACGCGCTTCTCCCGCGCGCGCTCGATCAGTCGGAGCATCAGATAGCGGGCCCGCTCACGGCCGCGCTCGTCGACGGCGGCGTCGAGGGAGTCGAGCCACTCCTGGGTCTCTTCGGGATCGAAGTCCGGGACCTGGCTGGGAAGGCCGCCAATGATGATCGGGTTGCGATCGGATCCGGGAGCCACGCTGTTCCTTCGCTGTGTTGTCGCGTGCTGCACGCGAGCGGATTCGTTGTGGAACATGTGCCGCGCCGTGCCCGACCCGGGCTCACCCGTACCGGCACGTACGCCGCTCACCATCGTCTACCCACCCCGTGGATACGTCATCTCTACCCAGAGGTAACCGTGACCGCGGCCCGCGGCCCTGGGGTAGGCTCGGTCAAATCGCAACGATACGCCCATCCTGCCAAGCTGATTCCGTGGCCCGTCCGGGCCCGACGGGTGTGGCGGGAGTTGCGGTGACACGGCCGGGAACGTCACCGTTTCGGCGGTCTCGACGGCCGGGTACTTGCGCGATCCGCCCCGCCCGTGTGGACTACGGCCAATGCTGCGCGCACGCGCGTGGCTGAAGGCATTCCCAAGTAACAAGATCAGGAGGCAAGCCGTGAGCGCGACCGCGGACCACGCGGAGACGAACCTGGCCGTAAGGCTGGGTTTCCAGCCCGACCAGGTGGTCCAGGAGATCGGCTACGACGACGACGCCGATCAGGAGCTCCGCGAGGCCATCGAAGAGGCCACCGGCACCGAGCTCGTCGACGAGGACTACGACGACGTGGCTGACGCCGTGGTGCTCTGGTTCCGCGAGGACGACGGGGACCTGACCGATGCGCTGGTGGACGCCATCGCGTACATGGAGGAGGGTGGCCAGATCCTCCTGCTGACGCCGAAGACCGGCCGTGACGGCTATGTCGAGCCGAGCGAGATCGGCGAGGCCGCCACCACCGCGGGCCTGTCCCAGACCAAGAGCGTCAACGCGGGCAAGGACTGGAACGGGAGCCGGCTGATCACGCCGAAGGCGGCCGCGAAGAAGCGGTAGCTGGCCCCTAGCAGACCCCGTGAGGCCCCCGACGGATTGTCCGTCGGGGGCCTCACGTGTCCTTGGGTGCCCTTGATCGCGCTGCGCGCTCGTCCTCAAACGCCGGACGGGCTAGGAATAGCC
>NZ_JBHYJH010000174.1:0-19009 GCF_042740445.1 Streptomyces sp. NPDC059003
CGCGTCAGCCGAGTAACTGAGCAGACGCGTCTGCGGCTTGTTGCGCGCTGAGCGCGCAGTTCCCCGCGCCCCTTACGGGGCACACCTAGCGTTCTAGCGAGCCTCTACCGGGACGAAGTCCCGGATGACCTCGCCCGTGTAGATCTGGCGCGGGCGCCCGATGCGGGAACCCGGCTCCTTGATCATCTCGTGCCACTGGGCGATCCAGCCCGGCAGGCGGCCGAGGGCGAACAGGACCGTGAACATCTCGGTCGGGAAGCCCATCGCGCGGTAGATCAGACCCGTGTAGAAGTCCACGTTCGGGTAGAGGTTGCGCGAGACGAAGTAGTCGTCGGAGAGCGCGTGCTCCTCCAGCTTCAGCGCGATGTCGAGCAGCTCGTCGGACTTGCCGAGCGCCGAGAGGACATCGTGCGCCGCCGCCTTGATGATCTTGGCGCGCGGGTCGAAGGACTTGTACACCCGGTGGCCGAAGCCCATCAGGCGGACGCCGTCCTCCTTGTTCTTCACCTTGCGGATGAAGGAGTCGACGTCGCCGCCGTTCGCCTGGATGCCCTCCAGCATCTCCAGGACCGACTGGTTGGCGCCGCCGTGCAGCGGGCCCCAGAGGGCGGAGATGCCGGCGGAGATCGAGGCGAACATGTTCGCCTGCGAGGAGCCGACCAGGCGGACCGTGGACGTCGAACAGTTCTGCTCGTGGTCCGCGTGCAGGATGAGGAGCTTGTCCAGGGCGGAGACGACGACCGGGTCGAGGTCGTACTCGGCGGCGGGCACCGAGAAGGTCATGCGCAGGAAGTTCTCGACGTAGCCGAGGTCGTTGCGCGGGTAGACCACCGGGTGGCCGACCGACTTCTTGTACGCGTACGCCGCGATCGTCGGGAGCTTGGCGAGCAGGCGGATCGTCGAGATGTGCCGCTGCTTCTCGTCGAACGGGTTGTGGCTGTCCTGGTAGAACGTCGACAGGGCGCTGACCACCGAGGACAGCATCGCCATCGGGTGCGCGTCCCGCGGGAAGCCGTCGTAGAAGCGCTTGACGTCCTCGTGCAGCAGGGTGTGCTGCGTGATCTCGTTGCGGAACGCGGCCAGCTCGTCGACCTTCGGCAGCTCGCCGTTGATCAGCAGGTACGCCACCTCGAGGAAGGTGGAACGCTCGGCCAGCTGCTCGATCGGGTAGCCGCGGTAGCGCAGGATGCCCTGCTCGCCGTCGAGGTAGGTGACGGCGGATTTGTACGCGGCGGTGTTGCCGTAGCCGCTGTCCAGGGTCACCAGACCGGTCTGGGCGCGGAGCTTGCCGATATCGAAGCCCTTGTCGCCGACAGTCGACTCGATCACCGGGTAGGTGTACTCGCCGTCGCCGTACCGGAGTACCACTGCGTTGTTAGCGTTCTCGCTCACGTCATCCCTCACCGACGTTGTGCCTCTTCTTCGAGGTGCCCTGACTGTCTCTACCATCCCCCATTTGGCCCTGGAGAGTGCACTCGGGGTCGACCATTGGGCCTAATGGCGGCACTCAGTGCCGCCAACCTGCTCATCCTGCCCCCTCCCGAGTGGTTCCGAAAGTGCTCTGTGACCTTTGCGACTCAAATGATCGATCATCGGTCGGGCAGCTTGACGCGGGCGGCGCCGAGGGGGGCGTCGCGTCAGAGCGCCCGGCGGCCCGCGAGCCGGTGGTCCAGGGCCGTGCAGCGCCTGCCCGCCGAGACCGTACGGACCGCCTGTCCCAGAGCCTTGCGCGAACCGACAAGGACGACCAGCTTCTTGGCGCGGGTCACTGCCGTATAGAGCAGATTCCGCTGGAGCATCATCCAGGCGCCGGTGGTGACCGGGATCACCACCGCCGGGTACTCGCTGCCCTGTGAGCGGTGGATCGTCACCGCGTACGCGTGGGCCAGCTCGTCCAGCTCGTCGAAGTCGTACCCCACCTCCTCGTCCTCGTCCGTCACGACCGTGAGCCGCTGCTCGTCGGCGTCCAGGGCGGTGACCACGCCCACCGTGCCGTTGAAGACGCCGTTCTGTCCCTTTTCATAGTTGTTGCGAATTTGGGTGACCTTGTCGCCGACGCGGAAGACGCGGCCGCCGAAGCGCTTCTCGGGCAGGTCGGGGCGGCCGGGCGTGACGGCCTGCTGGAGCAGGCCGTTCAGCGTGCCCGCGCCCGCGGGGCCGCGGTGCATGGGGGCGAGGACCTGCACGTCCCGGCGCGGGTCGAGCCCGAACTTGGCGGGGATGCGGCGCGCCGCGACGTCCACGGTGAGCCGCCCCGCCTCCTCGGTGTCCTCCTCGACGAACAGGAAGAAGTCGGTGAGGCCCTGCGTGAGGGGCTGTTGGCCGGAGTTGATGCGGTGGGCGTTGGTGACCACGCCCGACTGCTGCGCCTGCCGGAAGACGCGCGTGAGCCGGACCGCGGGCACCGGGCTGCCGTCGCTGAGCAGATCCCGCAGGACCTCGCCCGCGCCGACGCTCGGCAGCTGGTCCACATCGCCCACGAAGAGCAGATGGGCGCCCGGAGGGACCGCCTTCACCAGCTTGTTGGCGAGCAGCAGGTCCAGCATGGACGCCTCGTCGACGACCACCAGGTCGGCGTCCAGGGGCCGGTCCTTGTCGTACGCCGCGTCGCCGCCCGGCTTGAGCTCCAGGAGGCGGTGGACGGTGGACGCCTCGGCGCCCGTGAGCTCGGCGAGGCGCTTGGCGGCGCGGCCCGTGGGCGCGGCGAGGAGCACCTTCGCCTTCTTGGCGCGGGCCAGCTCCACGACGGAGCGGACCGTGAAGGACTTGCCGCAGCCGGGCCCGCCGGTGAGGACGGCGACCTTCTGGGTGAGGGCGAGCCGCACGGCCTCCTCCTGCTCGGGCGCCAGCTCGGCACCCGTGCGCCGCGCGAGCCAGGCGAGGGCCTTGTCCCAGGCGACGTCCCGGAAGCCGGGCATGCGGTCGTCCGGGGCGCGCAGGAGGCGCAACAGCTGGGCGGACAGGGAGAGTTCGGCGCGGTGGAAGGGGACCAGATAGACGGCCGTGACGGTCGTGCCGTCACCCTCGGGGCCGGGCACGGGCTCCCGCACCACCCCCTCGTCCTCGCCCGCGAGCTCCGCGAGGCAGTCGATGACCAGGCCCGTGTCGACCTGGAGGAGCTTGACCGCGTCGGCGATCAGGCGCTCCTCGGGCAGGAAGCAGTTGCCCTGGTCGGTGGATTGCGAAAGGGCGTACTGCAGGCCCGCCTTGACGCGGTCCGGGCTGTCGTGCGGGATGCCGACGGACTGGGCGATGCGGTCGGCGGTGAGGAAGCCGATGCCCCAGACGTCGGCGGCCAGGCGGTACGGCTCGTTCCTCACGACCGAGATCGACGCGTCGCCGTACTTCTTGTAGATGCGCACGGCGATGGACGTGGAGACGCCGACGCCCTGGAGGAAGACCATCACCTCCTTGATGGCCTTCTGCTCCTCCCACGCGGCGGCGATCATCTTCGTGCGCTTGGGGCCGAGGCCGGGGACCTCGACGAGGCGCTTGGGCTCCCGCTCGATGACGTCGAGCGTGTCGACGCCGAAGTGCGTGGTGATGCGGTCGGCCATGACCGGGCCGATGCCCTTGATGAGGCCGGAGCCCAGATAGCGGCGGATGCCCTGGATGGTCGCCGGGAGCACCGTCGTGTAGTTCTCCACGGTGAACTGCTTGCCGTACTGCGGGTGGGAGCCCCAACGGCCCTCCATCCGCAGGGACTCGCCGACCTGGGCGCCGAGCAGCGACCCGACGACCGTGAGCAGATCGCCGCCGCCGCGTCCGGTGTCCACCCGCGCCACCGTGTAGCCGTTCTCCTCGTTGGCGTACGTGATGCGCTCTAGTACGCCCTCGACGACGGCCATGCGGGGCGCGGGGACCCCGGGCGCGCTCTGCTGTGCGGCACTGGACATGATCCGACGCTACCGCCGGCCACTGACAGCGACTACGGCGCACGGGGCGTGCGGGTGTCGCGGCGGCACGACGGGGTCGGGGGCGGGGCCGGGCTCGGGGGCGGGGTCGGCAACATCACGATCGGGTTTCGGCCAACCCGCAGGGGGGTTGTCAGCGGCCGTGTAATCGTTTTCAATCCTCGTGTAATCGATTCCACGAGGAGGTGGCATCGGCAGTGGCAAGCGTCGGCATCAAGGACGTCGCGGCTCGGGCGGGCGTCTCCGTGGCCACGGTCTCCCGTGTCCTGAACGGGCACGCGTCGGTCAGTCCCGGGGCGAGGACCCGGGTCCTGGACGCCGTGGAGGCGCTCGGCTACCGGCCCAACACCCTCGCGCGCTCCCTGCGCACGGATCAGACGCGCACGCTCGGCCTGATCATCAGCGATGTCCTGAATCCGTACTTCACCGAGCTGGCCCGCTCCGTCGAGGAGGAGGCCCGTGCGCTCGGCTACAGCATCATCTTCGGCAACGCCGACGAGCGGCCCGAGATCCAGGACCACCACATCCGGACCCTCCTGGACCGCCGCATCGACGGCCTGCTCGTCTCCCCCACCGACGGCGGCTCCCCGCTGATCCTGGACGCCGCACGGGCCGGCACCCCGATGGTCTTCGTCGACCGGTGGATCCCCGGCGTGGACGTGCCCGTGGTGCGCGCCGACGGCCGCGCCGCCGTGCGGGACCTGGTCGCCCATCTGCACGGGCTCGGGCACCGCAGGCTCGCCATCATCGCGGGCCCGGCCGCCACGACGACGGGCAGCGAGCGCGTCGAGGCGTTCCGCGACGCGCTCGCGGAGTACGGCATCGAGCTGCCCGCCGCCTACGTGGGGCAGGGCGACTTCCAGGCCGCGAGCGGGCGCCGCGCCACCGAGCGCTTCCTGGACCTGCCGGAGCCGCCGGACGTGGTGTTCGCCGCCGACAACCTGATGGCGCTCGGCGCGCTCGACGCCATCCGCGCGCGGGGCCTGCGGGTGCCGGACGACATCGCGCTCGCCGCGTTCGACGACATCCCCTGGTTCGTGCACACCGACCCGCCGGTCACGGCCGTCGCCCAGCCCACGGGCGAGCTCGGCCGGGCCGCCGTACGGGCGCTCACCGACCGCATCGAGGGGCGCACGCCCCGGTCCGTGACGCTGCCCGCGCGCCTGGTCGTCCGCCGCTCCTGCGGCGCGGCCGCGCCCCCCACCGACGGATCCCCTGCTGGAAGGAGCAACCCGTGAGCCACGACGGAGAGTTGCTGCGCGTCGAAGGCATCCGCAAGGCCTTCCCGGGCGTCGTGGCGCTCGACGGCGTCGACTTCGACCTGCGCGCGGGCGAGGTGCACGTCCTGCTCGGCGAGAACGGCGCGGGCAAGAGCACCCTGATCAAGATGCTGTCCGGCGCCCACCAGGCCGACGCGGGCCGCATCCTCGTGGGCGGCGAGGAAGTCCGCATCCACGGAGCGCAGGACGCCGAGCGTCTAGGAATCGCCACTATCTATCAGGAGTTCAATCTCGTCCCCGACCTGACGGTCGCCGAGAACATCTTCCTGGGGCGCCAGCCGCGCCGCTACGGCCTGATCGACCGCAAGAAGATGGACGCCGACGCGGCCGAGCTGCTCGCGCGGGTGGGCGTCGACGTGTCGCCGCGCGCCCGCTGCCGCGAGCTCGGCATCGCCCGGCTCCAGATGGTGGAGATCGCCAAGGCGCTCAGCCTGCACGCGCGCGTGCTCATCATGGACGAGCCGACCGCAGTCCTCACCTCCGAAGAGGTCGACAAGCTCTTCACCATCGTGCGGGCGCTGCGCGCGGACGGCGTGGGCGTCGTCTTCATCACGCACCACCTGGAGGAGATCGCCGCGCTCGGCGACCGCGTGAGCGTCATCCGCGACGGCAGAAGCGTGGGCCAGGTGCCCGCGTCGACGCCCGAGGACGAGCTCGTACGGCTCATGGTGGGCCGCTCCATCGAGCAGCAGTACCCGAGACAGCGGCCCGAACTCGACGGCGGTGACGCGCCGTTGCTGCGGGTGCGCGGACTCACCCGGAACGGCGTCTTCCACGACGTCGGCTTCGAGGTGCGCGCCGGTGAGGTCGTCGGCGTGGCGGGCCTGGTCGGCGCGGGCCGCACGGAGGTCGCGCGGGCCGTCTTCGGCGCCGACCCGTACGACGCGGGCTCGGTGGAGGTCGGGGGCCGCGCCCTGCCGCGCCACGACGTGTACGCCGCGATGACGGCCGGGATCGGCCTCGTACCGGAGGACCGCAAGGGTCAGGGGCTCGTCCTGGACGCGTCCGTGGCCGACAACCTGGGCCTGGTGACGCTGCGTTCGGCGACCCGGGCGGGCCTGGTCGACCGGGGTGCCCAGCGGTCGGCGGCCGAGCGGATCGCCGGGCAGCTCGGGGTGCGCATGGCGGGCCTGCACCAGCACGTGCGCACGCTGTCCGGCGGCAACCAGCAGAAGGTCGTCATCGGCAAGTGGCTGCTCGCGAAGGCGCGGGTGCTGATCCTCGACGAGCCGACGCGCGGCATCGACGTCGGCGCGAAGGTCGAGATCTACCAGCTGATCAACGAACTGACGGCGGCCGGGCACGCCGTCCTGATGATCTCCAGCGACCTGCCCGAGGTGCTCGGCATGAGCGACCGGGTCCTGGTGATGGCCGAGGGCCGCCTCGCGGGCGAACTGGCCGCCGAGGACGCGACGCAGGACGCCGTGATGGCGCTCGCCGTCGGCACCTCGCGCGAGACGCCGACCGAACAGCACGACACCACCCCTGCGGGGGACGCGGAGGAGGGTTCCCGTGGCAACCACTGACACCCGGCCGGACAAGACGGCCACCGGCGGCGCGAGCGGGCTCGACCTGCGGCGCCTGCTGCTCGACAACGGGGCGCTCACCGCCCTGGTGGCCCTGGTGGTGGCGATGTCGCTGCTGTCCGGGGACTTCCTGACCACGCAGAACCTGCTCAACGTCGGGGTGCAGGCGGCCGTGACGGCGATCCTCGCCTTCGGCGTCACCTTCGTCATCGTCTCCGCGGGCATCGACCTGTCGGTCGGCTCGGTGGCGGCGCTCTCGGCGACGGTCCTCGCGTGGTCGGCGACGAAGGAGGGCGTGCCCGTCGCGATAGCGGTGCTCCTCGCGGTCGCCACGGGCATCGCCTGCGGTCTGGTCAACGGCGCGCTCGTCTCGTACGGGAAGCTGCCGCCGTTCATCGCGACGCTCGCGATGCTGTCGGTGGCCCGCGGCCTGTCCCTGGTGATCTCGCAGGGCAGCCCGATCGCCTTCCCGGAGTCCGTGTCCAAGGTCGGTGACACCCTCGGCGGCTGGCTGCCGGTGCCGGTCATCGTGATGGTCGCGATGGGCCTGGTGACGGCGCTGATCCTGGCGCGCACGTACATCGGCCGCTCCATGTACGCGATCGGCGGCAACGAGGAGGCGGCGCGGCTCTCGGGCCTGCGGGTCAAGCGGCAGAAGCTCGCGATCTACGCGCTCTCCGGCCTGTTCGCGGCGGTCGCGGGCATCGTCCTCGCGTCCCGTCTGGTCTCCGCGCAGCCGCAGGCCGCGCAGGGCTACGAGCTGGACGCGATCGCCGCGGTCGTCATCGGCGGCGCGAGCCTCGCGGGCGGCGTCGGCAAGGCGTCGGGCACGCTGATCGGCGCGCTGATCCTCGCGGTCCTGCGCAACGGCCTCAACCTCCTGTCCGTGTCGGCGTTCTGGCAGCAGGTGGTCATCGGTGTCGTCATCGCGCTCGCGGTGCTCCTCGACACGGTGCGCAGGAAGGCGGGGGCGTCGGCGGGCACGCCGGTCGGCAGTACGTCGTCGGGGGCCGGACGCAAGGGGCCGCAGGCGCTGAAGTACACCCTCGCCGCCGTCGTCGCGGCGGCCGTGATCGCGGCGGTGTCCCTGTGGAACACCGGCGGTTCGGGCTCGTCGACGAAGGTCGGCCTGTCCCTGTCCACGCTCAACAACCCCTTCTTCGTACAGATGAAGGAGGGCGCGCAGGCGGAGGCCGAGCGGCAGGGAGTGAAGCTGACGGTGACGGACGCGCAGAACGACGCGTCCCAGCAGGCCAACCAGCTGCAGAACTTCACCAGCGAGAGCATGAAGGCCGTCATCGTCAACCCGGTCGACTCCGACGCGGTGGGCCCGGCGGCGCGCGCCGCGAACAAGGCCGACATCCCGGTGGTCGCCGCCGATCGCGGCGTCAACAAGGCGGACGTCGCCACGCTCGTCGCGTCCGACAACGTCGCGGGCGGCAGGCAGGCCGCGAAGGCCCTCGCCGACAAGCTCGGCGGCAAGGGCGAGGTGGCCGTGCTCCAGGGCACCGCGGGCACGTCCGCGAGCCGTGAGCGCGGCCAGGGCTTCGCCGAGGGCATCAAGGAGTTCCCCGGCATCAAGGTGGTCGCCAAGCAGCCCGCGGACTTCGACCGCACGAAGGGCCTGGACGTCATGACGAACCTGCTGCAGGGCCACCCGGGCGTCGACGGCGTGTTCGCGGAGAACGACGAGATGGCGCTCGGCGCGGTCAAGGCGCTCGGCGGCAAGGCCGGGAAGTCGGTGTCGGTGGTCGGCTTCGACGGCACGCCGGACGGCCTGAAGGCGGTCGGGGACGGCACGCTGTACGCGTCGGTGGCGCAGCAGCCGAAGGAGCTCGGCAGGATCGCGGTCCGCAACGCCGTGGCGGTGGCGGACGGCAAGAAGGTCGACTCGCTGGTGAAGGTGCCGGTGAAGGTGGTCACGGCGAAGAACGTGAAGGACTTCGGGTGACCGTACGGTGGGACCGACGAGTGCGCGGACGTGCGCGGACGCCGTGAACGGGGCGGCGTGAACGAGGCGGCGTGAACAGGGCGTCGTGAACAGGGTGAAAGGCAGTACAGGAATGCACGAGTACGACCTGCTGGTCGTGGGGTCGGCCAACGCCGATCTGGTGACCGCCGTGGAGCGGCGGCCCGCCGCCGGTGAGACGGTCCTCGGCTCCGACCTCGCGGTCCACCCGGGCGGCAAGGGCGCGAACCAGGCGGTGGCGGCGGCCCGGCTCGGCGCGGCCACGGCGCTCCTCGCCCGGGTCGGCGACGACGCGTACGGGCGGCTGCTGCTCGACGCGCAGCGGTCGGCGGGCGTGGACACGGTCGGGGTCCTGGTGGGCGGCGCGCCCACCGGGGTCGCGCTAATCACCGTGGATCCGTCGGGCGACAACAGCATCGTGGTGGCGCCGGGCGCCAACGCGCGTCTGACGCCGGACGACGTACGGGCCGCCGCGTCCCTGTTCGCGGCGGCGAGCGTGGTGTCGGTGCAGCTGGAGATCCCGCTGGAGACGGTCGCGGAGGTGGCCCGCGCGCTGCCCCACGGCACGCGTCTGGTCCTGAACCCGTCGCCGCCCGCGCCCCTGCCGCCGGAGGTCCTCGCGGCCTGCGATCCGCTGATCGTGAACGAGCACGAGGCGCGGGTGATCCTCCAGGGCGCCGGGGCCGGTGTGCCGGTGTCGGACGAGCCGCAGGACTGGGCGAAGGAGCTCCTCGCGCTCGGCCCGCGCTCGGTGGTCGTGACGCTCGGCGAGCGCGGCGCGCTGGTGGCGACGGTCGAGGAGTGCGAGCTCGTGCCGTCGGTGACGGTGGCCGCGGTGGACACGACGGGGGCCGGGGACGCGTTCACGGCGGCGCTCGCGTGGCGGCTCGGCGCGGGCGAGAGCCTGGCGGCGGCGGCGCGGTACGCGGTGAAGGTGGGCGCGCTCGCCGTGACGCGGGCGGGGGCGCAGGCGTCGTACCCGACCGCCGCCGAGGTCGCGGCGCTCGTGGGTCCTGGCGCCGGGCGGTGAAGCGGGCGGGGATACTCAACCGCCATCTCGCGGGCGCCCTCGCCGAGCTGGGGCACGGCGACCGGGTCCTGGTGTGCGACGCGGGGATGCCGATTCCGGCGGGGCCGCGGGTGGTGGATCTGGCGTTCGTGGCCGGGGTGCCGTCGTTCGCCGAGGTCCTCGACGGGCTGCTCGGGGAGCTCGTGGTGGAGGGGGCGGTGGCGGCGCGCGAGGTGCGGGCGGCGAATCCGCCGGCGGCGGGGCTGCTCGCGGACCGGTTCCCCGGGGCGCCGGGTCCGTGGCTGGATCTGGTGCCGCACGAGGAGCTCAAGCGGCGCACGGCCGACGCCCGCCTCGTGGTCCGCACCGGGGAGGCACGGCCGTACGCGAACGCGCTGCTGACGTGCGGCGTCTTCTTCTGAGCGGCTGAGCGGCGCCTTGCTGCTGAGCGGCGCCTTCTTGTGAAGGTGGGGGTGGAGGCGTTTCGAGGGGGCCCGGTCCGTCGACCGGGCCCCCTCGGGTTCCCCTCCCCAGCCGGGCGCTCCGCGGAAATCCCCCCAGATTCCCCCCTCCGGAGCCACCGGCACCCACTACGACACCCGGCGACGGAGAAGGGTTGCACGGCTCCGGAAAGTTACGCCGGAAGTTTTCGGCGTGCCGACGAACCGCCCCGGACGTAGCGTTCTGCACATGAGCGACAACTCCCCGCAAGGCGCTTCCTTCGAAGACGACGTCATGGCCGAACTGGGCGACGACAAGCTCCAGGAGATCGCGGGCGTGCTCGGCACCGACACGGCCGGTGCGCGGGACGTCGTGGGCACGACGGTCTCCACGCTCTCCGGCGAGCTCCCGACGGAGGCCCCCGCGCCCGAGGACGCGCCCCTCCAGGGCGTGGCCACCCTCGGCGGCGGCCTGGGCGGCCTCCTCGGCGGCGGCATGGCGGCCGGAGTGCTCGGCAAACTGAGCAAGCCGGTCGCGAACGCCGTGTCGAAGAAGACGGGCATCCCGGCGGCGACGGTGACCCGAGTGATCGAGATGCTGCTCCCGGTGATCCTGGCGGTCCTGACCAAGCGCGCGACGGGCGGCAAGAAGTAGCGCCCCCGGCTCAGCACGCGTACGTCACATACCTCCGGACCGTCTCCCTGAGGACCTCGTGGCCGTTTCTCGTCCACAGGGTCTCGTTGAAGAGTTCGACCTCGATCGGGCCCGTGTAGCCCGCGGTGGTCATCAGGGTGCGCCAGTGGGGGAAGTCGACTGTGCCGTCGCCGAGTTGGCCGCGGCCGGTGAGGACGCCGTGGGGCAGGGGGGTGGTCCAGTCGGCGAGCTGGAAGGCGTGCAGGCGGTGTTCGGTGCCCGCGCGGGCGACGGCGGCGGGGGCCCGGTCGTCCCACCAGACGTGGTACGTGTCCACGCAGACGCCGACCTGGTCCGCGGGGAAGGGTGCGGCGAGGTCGAGGGCCTGGGTGAGGGTGGAGACCACGCAGCGGTCGGCCGCGTACATGGGGTGGAGGGGTTCCAGCGCGAGGCGGACGCCGTGCCGGGCGGCGTAGGGGGCGAGTTCGGCCAGGGCGTCCGCCACCCGGGAACGGGCCGCGTGCAGGTCGCGGCTGCCGGGCGGGAGGCCGCCGGAGACCAGGACGAGGGTGTCGGTGCCGAGCGCGGCCGCCTCCTCGACGGCCGCGCGGTTGTCGGCGAGCGCCCCGGCCCGCTCCTGCGGGTCCTCCGCCGTGACGAAGCCGCCCCGGCAGAGCGTGGTGACGGCGAGGCCCGCGGCCCGCATGAGCTTCGCCGCGGCCTCGACGCCGTACGCCTGAACGGGCTCGCGCCACAGGCCGACCCCGCGGATGCCCAGGTCCGCGCAGGCGGTGACGAGTTCGGGGAGCGACAGCTGTTTGACCGTCATCTGGTTGACGCTCAGGTCCGCCGGAGGAGAAAGGGGAGACGGGGGTGGGGGTGGGGGTGGGGGTGGGGTCATCTTGTTACTCCGTAGACCTTCAGGAGCGTCCGCATGCGGTGTTCCGCCCTCTCCGGGTCGGGGAACATGGACAGCGCGGCGGCGAGCTCGTACGCCCTGGTGAGGTGCGGGAGCGAGCGCGCCGACTGGAGGCCGCCGACCATCGTGAAGTGGCGCTGGTGGCCCGCGAGCCAGGCCAGGAAGACCACGCCCGTCTTGTAGTAGCGGGTCGGCGCCTCGAAGAGGTGCCGGGCCAGGTCCACGGTCGGGTCCAGGAGCGCGCGGAACGCCTTCGGGTCGTCGGCGTCCAGCGCCCGGACCGCCCGCGCCGCCACCGGGGCCAGCGGGTCGAAGACGCCGAGCAGCGCGTGGCTGTGGCCGTGGTCGTCGCCCTCGATCAGCTCCGGGTAGTGGAAGTCGTCGCCCGTGTAGCAGCGGACGCCGTCGGGGAGGCGGCGGCGCAGGGCGACCTCGCGGTCCGCGTCCAGGAGCGAGATCTTCACGCCGTCGACCTTGCCGGGGTGCGCGGCGATCACCTCCAGGAACGTGTCCGTCGCCGCGTCCAGGTCCGGCGAGCCCCAGTAGCCCTCCAGGGCCGGGTCGAACATGGGGCCCAGCCAGTGCAGGATCACGGGCGTGGCCGCCTGGCGCAGGAGCGTGTCGTACGTCGTCAGATAGTCGTCCGGGCCCCGGGCCGTCGCCGCGAGGGCGCGTGACGCCATGAGGATCGCCTGCGCGCCCGTGTCCTCCACCAGCGCGAGTTGCTCCTCGTACGCGCGGAGTACCTCTGCCAACGTGGCGGCCTGCGAGGTGAGTTGGTCCGTGCCCGCGCCGCACGCGATCCGGCCGCCCACCGCCTTCGCCTCCGCCGCGGAGCGGCGGATCAGCTCCGCCGCCCCCGCCCAGTCCAGGCCCATGCCTCGCTGCGCGGTGTCCATCGCCTCCGCCACGCCCAGGCCGTGCGCCCACAGGTGGCGGCGGAAGGCGAGCGTGGCGTCCCAGTCGACGGCGGCCGGGCCGTCCGGCGACACGTCCGCGTTCGGGTCGGCGACCACGTGCGCGGCGGCGAGGACGGTGCGGGTGCGCAGCGGGGGCGCGCCCGTGGTCACGGCGCGATCTCCGGTACGTCGACGCGGCGGCCCTCCGCCGACGACCTCAGGCCCAGCTCCGCCAGCTGCACGCCGCGCGCGCCCGCGAACAGGTCCCAGTGGTACGGCGCGTCCGCGTACACGTGCCGCAGGAACAGCTCCCACTGCGCCTTGAAGCCGTTCTCGAACTCCTCGTTGTCCGGGACCTCCTGCCACTGCTCCCGGAAGCGGTGGACGGCCGGCAGGTCCGGGTTCCACACCGGCTTCGGCGTCGTCGCGCGGTGCTGCACGCGGCACGTGCGCAGGCCCGCGACCGCCGAGCCCTCCGTGCCGTCCACCTGGAACTCGACCAGCTCGTCGCGGTTCACCCGCACCGCCCACGACGAGTTGATCTGCGCGATCGCGCCCCCGTCGAGCTCGAAGACCGCGTACGCCGCATCGTCCGCCGTCGCCGCGTACGGCTTGCCCCGCTCGTCCCAGCGCTGCGGGACGTGCGTCGCCGCGAGCGCCTGGACCGTGCGCACCCTGCCGAACAGCTCGTGCAGCACGTAGTCCCAGTGCGGGAACATGTCCACGACGATGCCGCCGCCGTCCTCCGCCCGGTAGTTCCACGACGGGCGCTGCGCGGGCTGCCAGTCGCCCTCGAACACCCAGTACCCGAACTCCCCCCGCACCGACAGGACGTGCCCGAAGAACCCGCCGTCCACGAGCCGCTTCAGCTTGCGCAGGCCCGGCAGGAACAGCTTGTCCTGCACCACCCCGTGCTTCACGCCCGCCTGTCGCGCGCGGCGGGCCAGGTCAAGGGCTGCCTCCAGGGTCGTCGCCGACGGCTTCTCGACGTACACGTGCTTGCCCGCGGCCACGGCTCGCCGCACCGCGTCCTCCCGCGCCGACGTCACCTGCGCGTCGAAGTAGATCTCGACCGTCGGGTCGGCGAGCACCGCGTCCAGGTCCGTCGACCAGTGCGTGAGGCCGTGGCGCCCGGCCAGTGCGCGCAGCGCCGGTTCCCTGCGGCCCACCAGGACCGGCTCCGGCCACAGCACCGTGCCGTCGCCGTCCTCCAGGTCGAGGCCGCCCTGCTCGCGCAGCGCGAGGATCGAACGGACCAGGTGCTGGTGGTGACCCATGCGTCCCGTCACGCCGTTCATGGCGATGCGGACCGTCTTCCGTGTCACGTGAGTTCCTCCGTCGGGCCGGGGGTTTCTCCGTCGTCAGGGCGGGGTTTTTCCGTCGTCGGGCCGGGGGTTTCTTCGGTGTTCCGTGCGGTGGGACGGCATGCGCGCATAGCAAGCGCTTTCTACTGGGAGAAGCTAGCCTGCCGGACAATGTTCGTACAAGACCGGAGGACCACTAGATGACCGTGACCCTGGCGGACGTGGCGGCCCGCGCCCAGGTGTCCCCCGCCACCGTCTCCCGCGTCCTGAACGGCAACTACCCCGTCGCCGCCGCCACCCGCGAGCGCGTACTGCGGGCCGTCGACGAGCTCGACTACGTCCTCAACGGGCCCGCCAGCTCCCTCGCCGCCGCCACCTCCGACCTCGTCGGCATCCTCGTCAACGACATCGCCGACCCCTTCTTCGGCATCATGGCGAGCGCGGTGCAGTCCGAGATCGGCGGGCCCGGCGGGCGCGCCGGGGGCGAGCGCATGGCCGTCGTGTGCAACACCGGCGGGTCGCCCGAACGGGAGCTCACCTATCTGACCCTGCTCCAGCGGCAGCGGGCCGCCGCCGTCGTCGTCACCGGCGGCGCCAGCGAGGACCCCGCCCACGCCGCCGCGATCGGCGGGAAGCTGCGGCGGCTCGGGGACTCGGGGGCCCGGGTCGTCCTGTGCGGGCGGCCTCCGGCCGAGGGTGCGCCGGATTCCGTCGCCCTCACCTTCGACAACCGTGGCGGGGGGCGGCGGCTCACCGAGCACGTGCTGGCGCTCGGGCACCGGCGGGTCGCGTACATCGCCGGGCCCGTGGAGCGGACCACCACGCGGCATCGGCTCGAAGGGCACCGGGAGGCGTTGGCGGGGGCCGGTATCGACGACGATCCGCGGCTGACCCTGCACGGGCCCTACGACCGGCGCTCCGGGTACGACGCGACCGTCGAACTGCTGCGGCGGGAGCCGTCGTTGACCGCCGTGGTCGCCGCGAACGACACCGTGGCGCTGGGGGCTTGTGCGGCTCTTCGGGATCGGGGGCTGCGGATTCCTGCGGACGTGTCCGTGGCCGGGTTCGACGATCTGCCGTTCAGCGTCGATGCCGTGCCCGCGCTCACCACCGTGCGGTTGCCGTTGTACGAGGCGGGGGCGCGGGCCGGGCGGATCGCCATGGGGCGGGAGGAGGAGCCGCCCGGGGGGATTGCCTCGGTGCATGGGGAGTTGATGGTGCGGGGGTCCACCGGGGTTCCTCGTGCTGGGGTTCCTCGGGAGTGATGCGCTGTGGCGGAGCTCCATCGGCGGCTCCCTCCCGGTGGGGGTTGCGCCGCCTGCGGTTCGTTGTGGAGCGGGGCCGCGCCGGTATGTCCGTCCTCGCCGTCCCTACGCGCCGTTCGCCCTCGGGGCAGCGGCAGTTGTCTGAGCGTGCTGCGGGCGGACATACCGGCGCGGCCCCTCCGGTTCGTTCGCGGCTGCGGGGGTGTGGGGGTTTCGGCCCTCAGCGCTTCTCGGTCAGCAGTCAGGGCTTCTTGGTCGGCTTCTTGGTCGGCTTCTTGATCGTCCAGGTACCTACCCGGTTGTACGACGAGTCGTAGATCGCCTCTGTCGCGGGGTTGACCGGCATCGTGCTGCCACTAGGGTCCGCGCCATGAGACTCGCCTTCTCCACGCTCGGCGTGCCCGGGCTGCCCGTCGCCGACGTCCTGCGTCTTGCCACCGCGCACGGCTACCACGGCGTCGAGTTGCGCGCGCACCCCGAAGAACCCGTTCATCCGGGCATCGACCTCACCGAACGGGCCGACGTGGCTGCCGCGTTCAAGGACGCCGGTGTCTCCGTCGTGGGGATCGCCGGGTACGTGCGCGTCGCCGCGCCGGGCGCGGATCAGCCCGTGCTCGACGAGTTGCGGGAGCTGCTGTGCCTGGCCCGGGACGTCGGTGCTCCGTTCGTTCGGGTGTTTCCCGGTGGGGGGACCGAGCAGGGTGCGGAGGAGGCCGATGCCACTGCGGCCCGGCGGCTCGGTACCGCCGCCGAGTACGCCGCCGACTGCGGCGTACGGATCCTCGTCGAGACGCACGATTCGCATCGCACGGGCGCCGACGTGGGGCGGATCCTCGGGCTCGTCGGCCATCGGCACGCCGGCGCGCTGTGGGACCTCATGCACGCCTGGCTCGGTGGCGAGGACGTCGCAGAGACCTATGCCGCCCTCGCCCCCTACCTCGGCTACGTCCAGGTCAAGGACATCGCGGGCGCCGACGACACCACGCCGCTCGCCCTCGGCTCGGGCGTGCTGCCCATCGGCGAGTGTGTGGAGCTGCTCAGCCGCAAGGGCTGGGACGGGTGGCTGTGCTGGGAGTACGAGAAGCGGTGGTACGACGGTGCGGTGGCGCTTCCTGAGGTGTTGGGGGGCGGGCGGGAACTGCTTGCCCGGCTCCTCACCGAGTCCGCCTAGGATTCCTCGGCCTCGTGCGTCAGGTAGGCGTGCAGGCGGCCTGCGCCCTCCAGCATCGTTCTTGATCTGCGGGTCAGCTCCTCCTGGCGCCGGGTCAGTGCCGCGCGCAGCTCGGTCGCGCCGCCCGTTGTGCGCAGGTCCTCCAGGACGGGGCGGATCTGCGGCAGCGGGTAGCGGGCCTGGCGGAGCAGGTTGATCATGCGGGCGTCGCGGAGGTCCGTGGTGTCGTAACGGCGGTAGCGGGTGCCGCGCTCGCGTGCGGGTGAGAGCAGGCCCGCCGACTCCCAGACGCGGAGCGTCGACGGGCGCACGCCGAGGTGGGTCGCGGCCTCGCCCACCGTGAGGGGGGTGCGGGGGGCTGGTTCGGGCGTGGGGGCGCTCGCCATCGCCTCCAGGGCCTCGCCCGTCGCCCGCAGCGCGCCGCGCTGGTCGTGCAGGGCCGCGTGCGCGGCGTCCGTCAGCTCCAGGGCCTTCGGTACGTCGTCCGCGTGCACCGCCCGCATGATCTCCCGGGACGTCTCGGGGCCGAAGCCCCGGGCGAGCGCGCGGTACGTCAGCAGGGCCCGGCCGTGCACGGCGTGGAAGCGGCGGTAGCCGGACGGGGTGCGTTCGGTCGGCGGCAGGATGCCCGCGTCGGCGTAGTCGCGCACCAGCTGGGTCGAGACGCCCGCCATGCGGGCCAGGTCGACGGGGCGCAGGGCGCGGCCCGTCATGCGGGGGTCGAGGACTTCCGTGGCATGTCGGCAGCGTACGTCCGAGCGGCCTTGGGTGTCCGGGGGCCGGTCGACAGGGACGTCAGGGCCACGCCGCCCACCAGCAGCGCCGCCGCGCAGTACTGCAGCCCGCTCACCGGCTCCCCGAGGAACAGCGCCGCCGACGACATCCCGAACACCGGCACCAGGAGCGTGAACGGCGCCACGGTCGACGCGGGGTGGCGGCGCAGCAGATAGCCCCAGGCCCCGAAGCCGAAGACCGTCGCGACCCACGCGACGCAGACCAGCGCGGCCACGCCCTGCCAGTCGAGCGAGCGCAGCGCGTCCAGGTCCCGCGAGGGGCCCTCGAAGAGCAGGGAGAGCGCGAGCAGCGGCAGTACCGGGACGGTGCTCACCCACACCATGAAGTTCAGGGCGTCCGGCGGCGCCGCCTTGCGGGTGAGGACGTTGGACACGCCCCAGCAGGCCGCGGCCGCGACGGTCAGGCCGAAGGCGGTCAGCGGGCCGGACGCGCCCTCGTCGACCGCCGCCACACCGATGCCCGCGAGGGCGATGGCCATCCCGAGGACGCGGACGCGGGAGGGGATCTCACCGAGTACGGCGAAGGCCAGGAGTGCCGTGAAGACCGCCTGGACCTGGAGGACCAGGGAGGACAGGCCCGCGGGCATCCCCGCGTCCATGCCGATGAAGAGCAGGCCGAACTTCGCGACCCCCAGGGACAGGCCGACCCCGATCAGCCACTTCCAGGCGACCTTGGGGCGGCCGACGAAGAACACCGCGGGCAGCGCCGCGACGAGGAAGCGCAGGGAGGAGAACAGCAGCGGCGGGAAGTGGTCGAGGCCGATCTCGATCACGACGAAGTTGACGCCCCAGATGGCGGTGACGAGGACGGCGAGGCAGATGTGACGGGGACGCATGCGTCGAGGATCACGCGACGGGAGTATGTAGCACCAGCGCGGATTTCTTCATGATTGAGTTTAGGAACGCTTAGGGGTGGGGGTCGGGATGCTGGATCTGGGGCGGTTGCGGGCGCTGCACGCCGTGTCCGTGCACGGGACGGTGGGTGCGGCCGCCGCCGCGCTCGGCTACACGCCGTCCGCCGTGTCGCAGCAGATCGCCAAGCTGGAGCGCGAGACCCGTACGACGCTCCTGGAGCGGCAGGGCCGCGGTGTCGCGCTCACCGAGGAGGCGCTGCATCTCGCGGACGCGGCACGGGAGTTGCTGGCGATCGTGGAGCGCACGGAGACGGACCTTGAGGAGCGGCGCGGGGTGCCCGCCGGGCGGCTCAGCATCGTCGCGTTCGCCTCCGCCGCGCGCGGACTGCTGCCCGGGGTGCTCGCGGAGCTCGCGCGCCGCCATCCCGCGCTGGACGCCCGCCTGGCGGAGGTCGAGCCGCATCTCTCCGTCGACCTCGTCGCCAAGGGCGCGGTGGACCTCGCGGTCGCGCACGACTGGGACATCGCGCCGCTGCCCGCGCCACCCGGCGTCGAACAGGTCCTCATCGGCGAGGACTTGTGCGATCTGCTGGTTCCCGAGGGGCATGCGCTGGCCGGGCGGGACTCGGTGCGGCGCACGGATCTGCGGGGCGAGCGGTGGATCGCGCAGCCGCCGGGGCGGGTGTGCCACGACTGGCTGATGCGGACGATGCGGGAGGTCGGGTGCGAGCCGATGATCGTCCATCAGGCCGAGGAGAACCCCACGCTGATCGCGCTCGTGGCGGCAGGGCTGGGGATCGCGGTGATCCCCCGGCTCGGGCGGGGGCCGTTGCCGCCGGGGGTGGTGGCCGTCGCCCTTGATCCGCTGCCTGCGCGGAGGCTGTACGCGGTGTGGCGGGAGGGGGCGGCGCGGCGGCCGGCCATCGTGGAGACGGTACGGGTCCTGCGGGAGCGTTGGCCTCGCGGTGCGCCCCCGAAAAGCAATCGGCCTTCGGCCTCGTCCTCAAACGCCGGACGGGCTAGAAATAGCC